>VAZT01000370.1 GCA_005884825.1 Alphaproteobacteria bacterium | reverse complement strand
GGCGATGCTCAAGGAGATGGGCATTCAAGCCAACCTGCGGACGGCGGTCGAATCGATTTGGTTTGGTGACGCGGCGGCCGGCAACTACGATTTGGCCGTGGGCGCCATCGTTTCAACTCTGCTTGACCCTTCCGATTACTTTAACGCCTGGTACCGCACCGATGGGCCGCAGAACTATTCGTTCTGGCACAACGCCGAGTTTGACAAACTGGTGGATCAAATCGACGTCGAGGTCGATTCCGGCAAGCGTCTGGTGCTGATTCGGCAGGCCGAGGACGTCATGGAGCAGGATCCTCCGTTGGTGCCGGTTGCATGGGAGAATATCCTCGATGTCTGGTACGACTACGTGAAGGGCCACAATCCGAAAGATTATTTCGGCATCTACGACGTGGTCCGGTTCGACACGTTCTGGCTGGACAAGATGCCCGTCAGCCCGATCTCGGCCAGCCGCGTCGGCAGGCCGCAGGCTTCGAGATGGCGTCGCGCTCGCAGCGCATCCTCCGGCGCGATGAGGCCGAGCTTCGTTGCGAAGTCGGTCGCGAGAACCATGCCGAGCGCCACGGCTTCGCCGTGCAGCAGGCGCGAGCTGAAGCCGGTCTCGGCCTCCAGGGCGTGCCCGAAGGTGTGGCCGAAATTGAGGAGCGCCCGGTCACCCTCCTCGCGTTCGTCGCCGGCGACGATCTCGGCTTTCATTGCGCAGCTGGTCATCACGGCGCGCCGCAACGGCTCCGGCGCGAGCGAACAGACCTGGTGACCATCGGCTTCGAGCCAGGCGAAAAATTCGGCGTCGCGGATGAGGCCGTATTTGACGATCTCGGCATAGCCGGCGAGCAGTTCCCGGCGCGGCAGGCTGCCGAGAACCGATGTGTCGGCGAGCACCAGGCGAGGCTGGTAGAAGGCGCCGATCAGGTTCTTGCCGGTACGCGTGTTGATCCCGGTCTTGCCGCCGACCGAGCTGTCGACCTGCGCCAGGAGCGTCGTCGGGATCTGCACGAAATCGATGCCGCGCAACAAGGTCGCGGCGGCGAACCCGGTCACGTCGCCGACAACGCCGCCGCCCAGCGCCACCAGCATCGACCCGCGCTCGACGCCGATCGTCAGAATGTCCTCGGCCAGCTTGCCGAAGTGGGCGAGGTCCTTGGTTTCCTCGCCCGGCGGCAGAAGCACGGAATGATGAATGATCCCGGCCTCGGACAGACTGTCCCGCAGAGAGGCGAGGTAATGTCCGGCGACGATTTCGTCGGAGACGACAACGGCGTGGCGGCGCCGCATCAGAGGGAGCATCTCGCGGCCGGACCGCTCGATCAGCTGAGGTCCCACAAGAATGTCGTAGCCGCGATCGCCCAGATCGACGTGCAGCCGCTCGATCGTTTCCATCTTTTCCTCGCTCTATCCTTCAGGCGGCAACATTGCGCGCGGGCACGCGGCCAACGCTGCAATCGCCCGAGTCACCGTCGCTTCTGGCGATCCCTCCCCGCTGTCCACGACCACGTCGGCTTCGGCGTAGAGAGGATAACGCCGCTCGATCAATTCGGTGAGGATCGCGCGCGCATCGCCTTGTTTCAACAGCGGCCGGTTGCTGCGTCGCAGGACCCGCGACACCAGCACTTCGAGATCGGCGCGCAGCCACAGCGAGACGCCGCGGCGCGCAACCAGCTCACGCGTCGCCGGATGCATAAAGGCGCCACCGCCGGTCGCCAGCACGTGAACCGGCTGGGCCAGCAGCCGGGCAATAACCCGCCGCTCGCCGTCCCGGAAGACGCGCTCGCCGCGATTGGCGAAGATCTCCTCGATAGTTTCGCCGGCGGCGGCCTCGATCTCGGGATCCGAATCGAAAAACGGCAAGCCGAGGCGCACCGCGAGGCGACGGCCGACCTTGCTCTTGCCGGCGCCCATCAGACCAACCAGGACGATCGTGCGGCTCGGCGCGAACGGGCGGGTTTCCGCCACTTTTCGGTCCGACAGCACCGCCTCGATCTGCGCCTCGCCTCTCACCGCTCTTTCTCCATGCCGACCGACGGGGTACTAGCATATCGTCCAACCTTGTCGTCAATCCGCACGGGACAGATTGGACATGGACATTTCGGTAGTGCAAGTTGCGGGCCGCGGGGGCATGGGGAAGGTCACTGTCGCGTTGGTCATCGTGATCGCCCTGCTGCTGCTCGGCGGCATGGCCTTCCTCGCATTCTGGAACCCGCCGCCGCCCTCCGCGCCCGTCGAGAAGGTGCTCCCGGATGCGCGCTTCCCCAAGTGACGGGTTGACCGCCCACTGTCTTGCCCGCCGCCTCTGACATCTCGAAGCATCTCGAGGCGTTTCTCGAGATGCTGGCGGCCGAGCGGGGCGCCGCGCCTTTGACCCTGGCGGCTTATCAAAACGATCTGTCCAATCTTGCAGGTTTCTTGGCTCCCCGCGGCGTCGCGCTGGAGGCGGCGGACCGCGAAAGGCTGCACGCCTACCTGGCGAGCCCCGCCACTGCTCGGCTGTCGCCGCGGACGCTCGCGCGGCGCATTTCCGCTATGCGCCAGTTTTATAAATTTCTGCTGCTCGAAGGGGTGCGGCAGGATGACCCGACGGCGGAACTCGACACCCCGAGACTCGGCCGGCCGCTGCCCAAAACATTATCGGAAACGGAAATCAAATCTCTTATCGACGCAGCGCAAAGCTGGCCCGGAAAGGAAGGAATACGCCTCGGTTGCATCCTCGAGCTGCTCTATGCGACGGGTCTCAGGGTATCGGAGCTGCTAACCTTGCCGCTTGCCGCTGCACGCCGCGACCCTCGATTTCTGGCGATTTCGGGCAAGGGCGGCAAGGAGCGGGTTGTGCCGTTGGGCGAGCCCGGGCGCGCCGCGCTGCGCAAATACCTCGAATGCCGCACGGATTTCCTGCCCGACTCCCGGCCGTCCCGCTGGCTGTTCCCGTCGCGTGGCCGCGCCGGCCACCTGACGCGGCAGCGTACGGGTCAGTTGCTGAAGGAACTCGCGGCCAAGGCCGGGCTCCACCCGGACCGCCTGTCGCCGCACGTACTGCGCCACGCCTTTGCCAGCCATCTGCTCGACCACGGCGCCGATCTGCGCAGCGTGCAGCAAATGCTCGGGCACGCCGACATCGCGACAACCCAGATCTACACGCATGTCGAGACCGAGCGGCTGCGCAAGCTGGTGGAAAGCGCCCACCCGCTGGCCCACCGCAGATGATCCGCCACTTTCTCGATTTCGAGCGGCCGATCGCCGAGCTCGAAGGCAAGATCGAGGAACTGCGCCGGCTTTCGACGACCGGCGAACTCAATATTGCCGACGAGATCGGGCGCTTGCAGAGCAGCGCCGCCCGGCTGCTGCGCCAGACCTATTCGCGCCTGACGCCGTGGCAGAAGGTTCAGGTGGCCCGGCATCCCGAACGGCCGCACTGCCTCGACTACATCGGCGGATTGATCACCGATTTCGTGCCGCTCGCCGGCGACCGCGCATTCGCCGAGGATGCGGCGATTGTCGGCGGCATCGGCCGCTTTCGCGGGCGCAGCGTTCTCGTGCTCGGCACCGAAAAAGGCGCGGATACCGAGAGGCGGCTCAAGCACAATTTCGGTATGGGGCGGCCGGAAGGGTACCGCAAGGCGCGGCGGTTGATGCGGCTGGCCGAACGCTTCGGTCTGCCGGTTCTCACCTTTGTCGATACCGCGGGTGCCTATCCGGGCGTCGATGCGGAGGCGCGGGGCCAGGCGGAGGCGATCGCCCGAGCGATCGAGACCTGTCTTGACATCAAGGTGCCCCTCGTCGCCGCGATCATCGGCGAAGGAGGCTCAGGCGGGGCGATTGCGCTGGCCGCAGGCAATACCGTGCTGATGCTGGAGCACGCGATCTATTCGGTCATTTCTCCCGAGGGCTGTGCCTCGATCCTGTGGCGCAGCGCCGAGCACGCGCCGGATGCCGCGGACGCGTTGCGCCTCACCGCGCAGGACCTGCAGCGACTGGGGATTGTCGACAGGATCGTGGCCGAGCCGCTCGGCGGTGCGCAGCGTGCCCCGAAAGAAGCTGTCGAGCAGCTCGGCCAGGCGGTCGAGGAAGCGCTGCAGCGGCTGCTCGCCCTCGACGGGAGCACGCTGCGCCTGCAGCGCCGCGAAAAATTCCTTGCCATGGGCGGCCGCAGCCTCTGACGCACATCATTGACCCCTCGTTGGGCCTTCCCACATCTAATGCGGCGTGCCGATTACGGCGGCGCTGATGTTCTTCATGCCAAGACCCCGCTTTTCCAGCATCGGAAGGCATTCATGACCCCCCAGGAAAAAGAGCTTCTTACGACGCTGCTCGACCGCGTGAAAAATGCACCGCGGCAAGACAAGGATCCCGAGGCCGATGGTCTGATCCGTCAGGCGATGGCCGCCCAGCCTGATCTGCCCTATTACCTGACGCAGACCGTGCTGATCCAGGATCTGAGCCTGCACCAGGCGCAGCAGCGGCTCGCCGATCTCGAGAAGCAGCTCGCCGATGCGCAGCAAGCGGCGAAGCCGACGGTGGGGAGTTTTCTCGGTGGCCTGTTCGGGAGCCGGCCGCCGGCCCAAGCGAGCTCTCCGGCCCAGGCCGGTCCGTGGACGCGTTCACCGCAAGTCGCGGCAGCGCCGCCGACGCAGCCTTACGGACAGCCCGGTTATGCGCCGCAGCCCGGCTACGGCCAACAGCCGATGGGTGGCGGGTTCATGGGCGGCGGCTTGGGGGGTGGCGCCGGCGGCGGGTTCCTGCGCTCGGCGGCCGCGACGGCGGCGGGTGTCGCAGGCGGTGCGCTGCTGTTCCAGGGTATCTCGTCCTTGTTCGGCAACCACTACGCCGGTGGTCTGATGAGCGGCGGCATGACGCCGGGGCTCGGCGAGACCGTCGTC
>VAZT01000003.1 GCA_005884825.1 Alphaproteobacteria bacterium | reverse complement strand
GGTCATCAGGTTGGGGTCATCAGGTTGAGGTCATCAGGTTGGGGGCATCAGGTTGCCTCGGCGACCGTCGCGGGCCGCCCAAGCTCCCCCCGGGACTCCCATTGCCGCACTACCATCAAGGCGATGATGCTGAGGCCCGCGGTGAACATCAGATAAAAGCTCGGCGACAGGCTGTCCCCGGTCACGGCGATCAGCCAGGTCGCGACGAATGGCGCAAAGCCGCCGAAGATCGTCACCGAGATGCTGTAGCTGAGCGACACGCCGACGCCGCGCGTCTCGGTCGGGAACAATTCGGACATCAAGGAAGGCAGCACGCCGCTGTAGCCGGCTTTGACGAGGCTGAGCCAGCTGGCGGCGAAGATTGCGGTCGCCAGCGAGGGATAGGCCACCATGAAGTAAAAGACCGGGTAGGCCGTGATCAGGAACAGCCAGGCCATCGCCAGCATGATGCCGGAGCGCCCGACCTTGTCCGACCAATGGCCTGAAAGCGGCGATACGGCGGCGAGGATCGCCGCGCCGACCATCGTCGCGGTAAAGCCGGTCGCCTGAGGCAGGCCGAGCTGCTTCACCGCGTAAGTCGGGATATAAAGGATCAAGTAATTCGAGCCGTTCGAGATAATCGAGGCGCCGAGCGCCAGCAGCACCCGGCCCGGGTAACGGCGCAGCAGGTCGCGCACCGGCGTACCGGTCGGCTTGACCGCAGTAAATTCCGGCGTCTCGACCATGCGGCGCCGGATGTAGAGACCGACCGGCCCGATCAAGAGACCAAAGAAGAACGGGACTCGCCAGCCCCACGCCAGCAGCTGGTCCGGCGGCAAGACACCGGTCAGCAGAACCCCGAAGGCAGACGCCAATAGTGCCGTTACGCCTTGGCTGGCCCATTGCCAGCTGGCGGCAAATCCTTTGCGCCCCTTGGATTGCTCGACGACAAACGCGACGGCGCTGCCGAACTCGCCGCCCACCGAAAAGCCCTGCAAGAGGCGCGCGAATAGAATGATGATCGGGGCGGCAATGCCGATCGTCGCGTAGGTCGGCGTCACCGCGGTCATTGTCGTGCCGATCATCATCAGCAGGATCGACAGGGTCAGCCCGGCCTTGCGGCCGGTGCGGTCGGTAAAGGCGCCGATGACGATCGCCCCGAGCGGCCGCATTAAGTAGGAGGCGCCGAAAGTGCCGAGCGTCAGCAACAAGGAGACCGTCTCGTTGCCGGTCGGGAAGAACAGTTTCGAGATCGTTACGGCGAAATAGCCGTAGATCAGAAAATCAAACCATTCGAGCGTATTGCCGATCGAAGCCGCGAGTATCACCCGATACAACGGCGGCGAGCCTGCCGAGCCGAGGCGGGAGGGACTCATCAGAGGAATTCAAGCGGGCGCAGCGAGCAGCGAAAGCTGCACTGAAGCCTTGCCGTTATCGGCATCCGTCGGCGGGATCGGATAGTCGCCGGTAAAGCAGGCGTCGCAAAAACGCGGCGCGAGGCGATCACGCCGGGGTTCCCCCATCGCTCGGTAGAGCCCGTCGATCGACACGTCGGCGGGCTCGAGATACACATGTGGACAGCCGTGGCTCCGGCACGCCGCACCATCTCGACGATCTTGATCGAGGTCGTGCCGCGCACGATCGAATCATCGACGAGAATGACCCGCTTGCCCTTTAGGTTCGCTCGGCTGGCATTGTGCTTGAGGCGCACGCCCAAATGGCGGATCTGATCGGTCGGCTCGATAAACGTCCGGCCGACGTAATGGTTGCGGATGATCCCGAGCTCGAAGGGCAATCCCGATTCCTGCGCATAACCGATCGCCGCCGGCACGCCGGAATCGGGGACCGGGACGACGATGTCCGCGTCGATATGGCTTTCGCGGGCGAGTTCTCTGCCGATCCGTTTGCGCGCCTCGTAGACGCTGGTCCCTTCGACGACGCTGTCGGGCCGGGCGAAATAGATATGCTCGAAAACGCAGAAGCGGCTCTTGTGGTGCTCGAACGGCATTACGCTGCGCACCCCGGCCGCCCCGATAATGACGATCTCTCCGGGCTCGACGTCGCGCTCGAACTCGGCGCCGATGATGTCGAGCGCGCAGGTTTCCGAAGCCAGTATCCAGGACTGGCCGAGCCGTCCCACGACCAGCGGCCGTACGCCGAGCGGGTCGCGCACTCCAATGACCTCGTTTTGCGAAAGCGCCACTAGAGAATAGGCGCCCTGGACCTGCCGCAACGCATCGGTCAGCCGCTCGACGACGGTGTCCTTGAGGCTCGTCGCGATCAGATGGACAATGACCTCGGTGTCGCTCGTTGATTGAAAGAGGCTGCCGCGGCGCACCAGCTGGCGGCGCAACTGATACGAGTTGGTGAGATTGCCGTTGTGGCAGATGGCGAGCCCGCCGAACTCGAAATCGGCAAACAACGGCTGCACGTTGCGCAGCGCGACCTCACCCGTCGTCGCATAGCGGACATGGCCAATCGCAGCACTGCCGCGCAGCCGTTCGATCACCTCCTTGGAGCTGAAATTGTCGCTGACGAGGCCTTGTCCGCGATGCGCGTTGAACTGCTCGCCGTCATAAGCGACGATCCCGGCGGCTTCCTGACCGCGATGTTGCAGAGCATGCATCCCGAGCGCCGCGAGCGCTGCCGCATCGGGGTGGCCATAGACCCCGAATACGCCGCATTCTTCGTGGAAATGATCGGTGTCCAGGGGCATCCCGCGATCCTGGTCTCGGAACCCGCTACATAATTCCTTCATAAAGGAAATACGAGTCGAGCCGGCGCAAACCTGCTATCGCGTGCTCTTGATCAGCCGATCCATATCGCTTCGGTCACCGGGCTTGTAGCTCGGCGCCGCTACCTCGCCGGGTTTGGCCGTAGAAGGCGCGGCGGGGTTCGCATAGGCGCGCATGGCTTTTTGCGCCTCCTGCGCCCGCTCGAGCCCACGGTGGGTGTCATCGGCGATACCAGCGCTTTTGACCTGGAGCGAATCGGGCAAGGCGGTCCGCAGCAAATCCGCCCCTTTCGCAAGGAAGCGTTCGCTCTTTGCCTCTTTGATCCATGGCGGCCGATCGTTCTGCGGCAGGCTCACATCGACCACCAGATAGGCGAGGCACACCAGCACGACGCCGCGGGCCAATCCGAAAATCAACCCGAGGGTTCGATTAATCGGCGACAGGGCGCCCGAATCGGCAAAGCGTGCAACGTAACCGGTTATGATCGTCAGCACGATTAGGCTGGTCACGAACAGTCCGGCTCCGGCGACGAGGTCGGCGAGGAGCGGTGTTGTCACGAATCGCATCGTGACGGCGTAAACACTGTTGAACCCGTAAAGGGTGATCGCCGCCGCACCGACCCAGGCGACGATCGACAATGCCTCGCGCACAAAACCGCGGGCGAAAGCGAAGATGGCCGAGAGCGCTATGATCGCAATGATCGCGAGGTCGAGGGCATTCACTGTGCGATTTCTTTCACGCTCCGCCGGCGGGGCGCGTGCCGGGAAGACAGCCGCCCCACCAGCTCACTCAGATGTCGGATCTCTATGGTCTTCAGTCCAGTTTCAAGGCCGCGCGACCGCCCGGCGCCAGGGCTCCGGCGAAGCGGCATCCACGCTGTGCCAAAGCCGAGCTTGGCGGCTTCCTTGAGGCGCGCCTCGGTGTGGCCGACCGGACGCACATCGCCCGAGAGGGCGATTTCGCCAAACACCACGGTATCGGCGGGTACCGGCGTCTCGGTCATTGCCGAGACGAGAGCGCCGGCGACCGCAAGATCCGCGGCCGGCTCGACGATACGCAGCCCGCCGGCGACGTTCAGGTAAATGTCGTTGGCTCCGACTGATAGGCCGCAGCGCGCGTCGAGAACAGCGATGATCATGGCGAGCCGCGTCCCGTCCCAGCCGACCACGGCGCGTCGCGGCGTGCCGAGCAGGGCCGGGGCAATCAGGGCCTGGACTTCGACGAGCACCGGCCGCGTCCCTTCGATACCGGCGAACACCGCCGAGCCGCTGAGCTGCCCGACCAGTTCGCCAGCTGCCGAATCGGTATCGGGCATGGCGCGCCCGGCGAGAAACAAGGCCGACGGGTTCGGAACTTCGGCCAGCCCGCGATCGCTCATCTCGAATACGCCGATTTCGTCGGTCGCGCCAAAACGGTTCTTCACGGCACGCAGAATGCGGAACTGATGGCCGCGTTCGCCTTCGAAATAAAGCACCGTATCGACCATGTGCTCGAGCACCCGCGGGCCAGCGATGACGCCTTCCTTCGTCACATGGCCGACCAGGATCAGCACAAAGCCGCGCCGTTTGGCGAGGCGTATCAGCTCCTGCGCGGCCCCGCGCACTTGGCTCACCGTACCGGGGGCGCTATCCAAGGTGTCGAGATACATGGTCTGGATCGAATCGACGACCACCAGACCGGGTACGTCATCCCGGTCGAGCGAGGCGACGATGTCGCGCACGCTGCTGGCGGCGGCCAGCAACACGGGGCTGTCGGCGACACCCAGACGCTCGGCGCGCAGCCGAACCTGATCGATCGCCTCCTCGCCGGTGATGTAGGCAGCGCTCGGCGACGCCGCCTCGGGCTTCCCCGGAGGCGGTGACATCGCCGCCGCGGCTTGGAGCAACAGGGTGGATTTGCCGATCCCGGGATCCCCGCCCACCAGGATCGCCGAGCCCGGAACAAATCCGCCGCCGCAGACGCGGTCGAGTTCGGCGATGCCGGTTCGCCGGCGCGGCGGCAGCATGCTCGGCCCGGTCAGGGCGACAAAGCCGAGCGCACGCCCGCCGCGGCGGTCCTTCGACAAACCCTGTGGCGGCACCTCCCGCGGCAGCTCTTCGATGAGGCTGTTCCAGGCTCCGCAACCCTCGCACCGGCCGGTCCATTTGGCGTGGACCGCACCGCATTGCTGGCAAACAAAGCGCGCCCGCGCCCCGGAACGACGAGCGTCGGTCATGCGGCCCGGACCTGCATCTTGATCGGCCCGTCGGCGCGTCCGTGGATGAACTGGTCGACAAAAGGATTGCCAGAATGCTCGATTTCGGCGGTCGGCCCGTGCCAGACGATGCGTCCCTGATACAGCATCGCGATGCGGTCGGCGATCTTGCGGGCGCTGACCATGTCATGGGTGATCGAGACCGCGGTCGTGCCGACCTCGCGCACGCATTCAACGATCAGATCATTGATCACATCCGCCATGATCGGATCGAGGCCGGTGGTCGGCTCGTCGAAAAACACGATCTCCGGCTCGGCGGCAATTGCACGCGCCAACGCTACGCGTTTTTGCATTCCGCCGGAAAGTTCGGACGTGCGCAGCAGCGAGACTTCCGGCCCGAGCCCTACAGCTGCGAGCTTGGCGAGCGCGATGTCTCTGGCCGCTGCCCGCTCCATGCCGCGCCCCTGAACCAGGCCGAACGCGACATTCTCCCATACGTTGAGCGAATCGAAGAGCGCGCTGCCCTGGAAGAGCATGCCAAATTTCTGCAGCATGCGCTCGCGGGCGGCGTGCGGCAGTCCGACCGTCTCGGCACCGTCGATGTAGATCGAACCCGCTTCGGGATGCAGCAGGCCGAGGATGCACTTGACCAGAACCGATTTTCCCGTACCGGAGCCGCCGATGACGACAAGGCTCTCGCCGCTGCCGCAGTCGATGTCGAGGCCGTCGAGTACCTGTTTACGGCCGAACGACTTGCGCAGTCCCCGGACGGATATCTTCGGTACTGGGCGAGTATTGGTCATCGGCTGAAAAAGGCTGCGGTTATCAGGTAGTCGACAAGGAGGATCAAAATCGAGGCGGAGACGACGGCGTAGGTGGTAGCCCGCCCGACACCCTGGGCTCCCCCGCGCGAATGGTAGCCCTGATAACAGCCCATCAGGGCAACGATAAAGCCGAATACCGCCGCCTTGACGAGACCCGAGACGAGATCAATCGTTTCGAGGTGTTGCCACGTGCCGTTGAGATAAGCCTGGGGATTGAAGCCGAGCTTATAAACGCCAACGAGGTAGCCGCCGAAAACGCCGATGATGTCTGCGACCAGGACCAGCATCGGAAGGGTGATGACCCCGGCGAGCAGGCGCGGAAGCACCAGATAGCGCAGCGGGTCGGTCGACAGCGTGGTGAGCGCGTCGATCTGATCGGTGACGCGCATCGTGCCGATCTCCGCCGCGATCGCGGCCCCGACGCGGCCAGCCACCATCAGCCCGCTGATCACAGGGCCGAGTTCCCGGGTCACTGACAGCACCACCACCGTCGCCACCGCCCCCTCGGCGGAGAATCGGCTGAAGCCGGTGTAGGATTGGAGTGCCAGCACCATCCCGGTAAAGACTGCCGTCAGCCCGACGACCGGCAGCGAGAAATATCCGATAGAGACCATCTGGCGCAGCATCACGCCGGGATAGAAGGGCGGCGTAAACGCGGTCGCCAGGGCCAAGCCCGCGAACACGGCGAGCCGGCCGCTGGCCGTGACAAAGGTGAGAAAGGCCGCCCCAACCGCGGCGAGAAATCTCAGCATTGCCGCGGGGCGCCGCTATAGGTCCTGAGGTATCGCCGGCCGAGGGCGGTCAGGATCTCATAGCCGATCGTGCCGGCATCGGCGGCGGCAGCGTCGACGCCGTACTCCTCATGCAGCAACTCGATGAACCCCCCGGGCCGCACGAACGCCGGGTCGACGCCGGATACGTCGAAGACCATGAGATCCATTGAGACGCGACCGAGCAGCGGCACTCGTTTGCCGCCAACGCGGCCCGAGCCATGCTGGCTCACCGAGCGGAGCCAACCATCCGCATAGCCGACCGCCACGGTTGCGAGGCGTCCCGGTGCGGCCATGACATGCGAGGCACCGTAGCCAACCGACTGACCGCGGTCAACTTCGCGTATTTGCAAAATTCTGCCCTTCAGCCGGACGATTTGGCGCATCGGGTTGGGGCAGCCGGGTTGCGGATTGACGCCGTAGAGCGCCGCACCCGGGCGTACGAGGTCAAAGTGAAACTCAGGCCCGAGGAAAATGCCGGAGGACGCGGCGAGGCTGGCCGGCACGTGGGAAAGACATCGTCGCGCCGCAATAAAGCGCTCGAGTTGGGTGCGATTGAGCGGATGCTCTGGTTCGTCCGAACAAGCGAGATGGCTGATGAGGGCACGCCATCGAATCGGATCCGGACGGCATGACGCGTCGGCGAGCCTGTCGAACTCTCGGAGCGTCAACCCAAGGCGGGCCATACCCGTATCGAGATGCAGAATCGCCGGCCCTTTGCGATGCCGCAAGGCGGCTGATCGCCAATCGGCGACCTGCCCGGGATCATTGAGGACCGGGACGAGGCCGAATTCAATAAAATCATCAGCGCAGCCGGGCAGCAGACCGTTAAAGACAGCGATCTCGGCCGCCTCGGGCAATACCCTGCGAAGTGCGATCCCTTCATCCATCGTTGCGACGAAAAATCGCCGGCATCCGGCTGCGGCCAAGGCGGGCGCCACCAGCGCGGCGCCCAAGCCGTACGCATCGGCCTTGACCACCGCTGCACATTCCACCGGTTCAACCCGCCGCGCCAAGAGGCGCCAATTCGCCGCTATACCTGCGAGATCGACTTCGAGGATGGCGCCCGCGCGGTCGGCGGGATTACCTGTCATGTCAAACCAATCCGCAGTCGCCAGCCGCGCTATGCTCCAGCCGCCAGAATCGTCTCGCGGCGTCTGATCGCGGGGGTCATGCTCAGCGAGCGGGCGACGGCATCGAGGCGGCGCTGGACCGTTTCGCCGACGAACAAGCCGCTCTCCGACGGCACATCGAGCGAAAGAGTAGCGCCTGAACGGTCGAGCCTGAGCTCGGCCAGAAGTTCTATCGAGCCGGCGCACAACGTGTAGGCGAGGCGCAACGCGAGGCCGAGCGTCCGCGCCTCCTGCGTCGCGCGCTCCTCGAGCAACTGCCGAGTGGGCTCTTTCACCGGGTCGTCCGCCGGGCCGCCGTAGCGGGCATGCAAGGCGGTCGCGACGAAAACCCGATCCGCGTGGGTGCTGCCGGCAAATGGCAGCGTCAAGCTTCGGATAAAGGCTTGCTTGGCGCGGTAATCGGGGTGCTCGCTCCACGCCAGATCGCTGAGCCAGCATGCGGCCCGATGACGACGTTGAACTGTTTCCGAGAAGTCGCCGAAGAGCGGCGACGTCCATCGCTGCAGCAGGTCGCCATCGAGGCGAAACCGGCTCTGGCGCCTGCCGACGACCATATACCCGGCGATCAGCGGATCAGCGATCCGCTCCTCGGCAGGAACCAGCCCATACGCATAGCCTTCCCGCAGCCCAAGCGCGGAAAAGACGACGCTTTGCGGTCCCGCGAGGGTAATCAGCTTGCGCAGAACCAATGCCGCGAGCGGCACGAGGTCGAGGCGCATGCGCGAGATCGTGGTGATTCTCTCGAGCGATTTGCGAGACTGCCGGCCGACGATATCGAGGAAACCTTCGGCCTGCCTTCGCGAAATCGTGTACCGATGAATGATGTGGAGAGGATATTGCGTGTGCTCCATGTGGAGCCGGGCGATCGCGCGCGCCGCTCCGCCGACCAAATACAGCTTTCTTCCGGCGGCGGCGCGCAAAACCGAAGCGCCGGCGAGCGCCCGGTCGATCGTTTCGGACAGAACCTTCGTCTTATCCCCGAATTCGGCAAGGCGGAGCGGGCCGAGCGGGAGACTGATGCCCTGGCCTATCTGACCGGCAGCGCCGGCAATGGAATTCGATGCGCAGGGTCCAACACAAACCAGCTCGACGCTCCCGCCGCCGAGATCGGCGACAATTCCATTCGCATCCGGAATCCCGGCGAGCACTCCGGCCGCGGAGAGCCGCGCCTCCTCTGCTCCGTCGATTATCTTGACCGGCACGCGGCACTGGCGTTCGACCTCGGCGGCAAAAGCCTCTCCGTCGCTGGCGTCGCGCACGGCGGCGGTTGCCAGAACTGCGAGATGATCGACGGCAATGGCGCGGGCAAAAGCGACGAAGCGGCGCAGGTTGACCAGCGCCGGGGCGACACCTTCTGGATTCAACCTGCCGGTGGACGAGATGCCGCGCCCCAGGCCGCACATAACTTTCTCGTTAAAGAGCGGGAACACCGCGGCCCCGAGCCGCTCGAAGACGACGAGGCGCAGCGAGTTCGAGCCGAGATCGATGACGCCGACGCGCTCGGCCGCTGCAAACGGATCGAGATCGGGCATCAGGTCAGCGCACGACGAGCCTCGGATGCCCTCGCCTCAGCGCCTTGCCGCGCCCGGACAGGCTCGGATTTGTCATGAAGTACGTATGGGCAGAAAAGCCTTCTTCATCGGCCGGCACGCGCTCGTATTCCCCCGTCGGCGACAAGCTCCAGCTCTGCATTGTGTCGCGGAGATTCGCCACCATGATTTCGTCCAGCACTTGGCGGTGAACCGTCGGGTTTTCAATCGGCACCAATGCTTCGACGCGCCCGTCGAAATTGCGTGGCATCCAATCGGCCGAACTGATGAACACCTTGGCCCGATGGGAGGGCAGCTTGTTGCCGCTGCCGAAGCACACGATGCGGCTATGTTCGAGAAACCGCCCGATGATGCTCTTCACGCGAATATTTTCGGAGAGGCCGGGAATGCCCGGCCGCAAACAGCAGATCCCGCGCACCACCAGATCGATGCTCACCCCTGCCTGTGAGGCTTCATAGAGGAGGTCGATAATGGCCGGGTCGACAAGCGCGTTCAATTTCGCCCAGATCTGCGCCGATTTGCCCTGCTTTGCGTTCTCGATTTCGGCTTCGATCAGCTCGCCGAGCCGAACCCGGAGCGTGAGCGGCGCGACCGCGATCTTCTCCAGGCTCGCGGGGCTGGCATAACCCGTCATGAAATTGAACAGACGCGCGGCATCGCGGCACAATGCGGGGTCAGAGGTGAAGAACGACAGATCAGTGTAAACCTTGGCTGTATAGGGATGATAATTGCCGGTCCCGAAATGAACATATGAACAAAGCTGGCCGGCCTCGCGACGCACGACCAAGGAAACTTTAGCGTGCGTCTTGAGTTCCAGGAAGCCGTAGACCACCTGCACGCCAGCCCGTTCGAGATCGCGGGCCCAACGGATATTGGCCTCCTCGTCGAAACGGGCCTTTAGTTCGATCAGCGCCGTCACCGACTTCCCGGCTTCGGCGGCTGCGGCGAGTTCGCGCACGATCGGACTATCCTCGCTCGTGCGATAGAGGGTCTGCTTGATCGCGACGACCGCCGGGTCGCGCGCCGCTTGCCTGATGAACTGAACGACGACGTCGAAGCTCTCGTAGGGATGGTGGACAATGATGTCCTTCTGCCGAATCGCCGCAAAGCAATCCCCGCCGAAATCTCGGATGCGTTCGGGAAAGCGCGCATTATAGGGCGTGAAGACGAGGTCGGGCCGCTCGTCGACGATCAGCTGCTCGGTGTCATTGAGGCCTAGAATGCCGTCGGTCGCAAACACGTCGGCCGGCGCCGCATCGAGCTTTTCCATAAGGTACCGCCGCAGGTCGGCCGGCATTGTCGAATCGACCGCGAGGAGGATGGCATGACCGCGCCGCCGCCGTTTTAACGCCGTCTCGAAGAGTCGGACCAGATCCTCTGCTTCCTCTTCGATCTCGACCTCACTGTCGCGCAGCAGCCGAAAAACGCCTTGCGCCACGACCGCAAAACCAGGGAACAGATGATCGAGGAAGAGCGCGATCATCTGTTCGATCGGCAGGAACCGGATTTGGCTCCCCGGCAAACGAACGAATCGATCGATAGAGGATGGGATCAGGGTCAGCGCCTGAAGGCGAATATTGTCGCTGACCCGCTCGAGCTCGAGCGCCAAGCCGAACCCGCGATTGGCGACAAACGGAAATGGATGTGCCGGGTCGAGCGCCAGCGGGGTCAGGACCGGGAAGACCTCGGCCATAAAACGATCTTCGAGCCACGCGCGATCACCCGGTTTCAGCTCGCTCGGATCGATGACGCTGATCCCGGCTTCGTCGAGCTGCCTGCGCAACGCCAGCCAAGTGATCTGCTGGTCGGCCATCAGCTTGCCGGCGCGTTGCCTGATTGCCTCGAGCTGTTGCGCCGGGGTGAGCCCGTCCTGGCTCAGTGTCTTGATTCCGGCAAGATGCTGGCCCTTCAGCCCAGCCACCCGCACCATGTAGAATTCATCGAGGTTGTTTGCCGAGATCGACACGAAGCGGAGCCGCTCGAGCAGCGGGTGGCGCAAATTGTCAGCCTCGGCAAGCACCCGCTCGTTGAAAGCGAGCCAAGAGAGTTCGCGATTGATAAAGCGTGCTGCGGAATGGAAATCGACCGACGCGATCTCGACAGGCTGGGCGCTGGTACTCACTACCGCTCTCCCGATGGAGCTGGAGGAAACCTAGTCGACGCGGAGTCTATCTTCCGGGTGAAAGAGTGTCATGTCTTGTGCTTGTACGCATGATCGACGGCCATGCGGTCGAGCACGAAGCGCGTACGTGCCCGGCAATGAGGCCTGAGATGAATATGCTGCATTTGCTCCGCCACGCGAAGTCGAGCACCAAAGAAAATGTTGAAGATCACGAACGGCCGTTAAGTCGTGGCGGCCGCAAGACGGCACGTCGCATCGCCAGAAATCTCTCGGCCAAGCTCGGCGCGGTCGATCTTATTCTCTGCTCGAGCGCGCAGCGGACGCGGGAGACGCTCGATCTGGTTCTCGCCGAATTTTCGCCCGCGCCGCGTACGTCGATCGAGGACGGACTGTATCTCGCCTCGCGAGAAAAGCTGGCGGCGCGTCTATCCCGCCTCGACGCACGCGACGTCAATGTATTAATGATTGGCCATAATCCGGGGCTTCATGAGCTGGCGATTGCGCTTGCCGACGAGAATTCGCCGGCTTTCCGAGCGCTCGCTTCCGGAAAGTTTCCGACTGCCGCCTGTGCCAGCTTCCGGGTTCCGGCCGACTGGTCGATTTTGGGCTCCTCGCGGCACGAGTTGATCGGCTACGTCACGCCCGAATCACTGACCGACGAAAACCCGTGAGCCCCGGCTTCTGAAACCCCGGCGCCCGAAACCCCGGCTTCTGAAAGAAGTTGGCGCGCCAGCGCCACTGTGATCGCGCGCCGGTCGCGCAGCGAAACCGAGTCGAGCCGGCAGGCCATTTCGGCGGCTGCCGCGAAAGACCGCTCCATGTGCGTGAGCAAATACGCGATCACCCCCGGCGCGACGCACAGTTGCCGGTCGGCAAAGTGCTTGACCAGAACCGCCCCGAGGAGTGCGTCATTGGGGAAGCCGATCTCGATAGCCAAGACCGCGCGCAATCGCGAATCGAGATCGGGCAACACGACGGTCCAGGCGGCGGGCGGCTGGCGAGCGGCCACTAAAAGGCCGCCTCGGCTTTCCATGCAGAAATTGTATAGGTGGAGCAGCGCGAGTTCGGACGCGCGGTCGGCATCATCGATGGCGATGCGATAGCGGCGCTCCGCGACGAGGCGAGCCACCACCTCCTCCCCGAGTGCCTCGCCAGAAACAATGACACCCTCCGTATGCTCACACCAGAGATGGAGGAGATGCGTCTTGCCGCTACGCGCTGGCCCATGCAGCGCCAGGGCTCCAGCTGGCCAATTAGGCCACCGGTCTATCCAGCCAAACGCTGCGGCATTGCTGTCCGAGATCAGGAAATCGGAGCGGCTCAAAGCAATGCGGCGGGGCAGATCGAGGGTGAGTTGCACCATTATTCCATAACTAGAACCGGTGGGGTAACCAGGGCCGGTGCTCGCCCGGATCTGCTCACAGGGCTTGCTCCGAGTGCGCGAGGATGCGGGCCCACCGCAGGAGATAAGTCAATCCCGAAACGACCGTGGTCACGGCGACCGCAATCCCCAGCACTTCATCGACCGGGCCGGCGTCGGCGCCGAGGCCTCGTCGAGCCAACACGTAGCCCACCATCGCGACCTGCACGCCCGTGTTGACTTTGCTGATGAAGAGCGGGTGGGTGGGTTTCGGCAACGCAGCGACCGCCTGGATCAATAGAAAGCCACCGATAATCATGACATCTCGAAAGACGACGAGGACGACGAGCCAGGCCCAAATCTGGCCGGCGACGCCGAGAGTGACATAAACGCTGACGAGGAGCACCTTATCGGCGAGGGGATCCAGTAAAGCACCCAATCGCGTGCGCCGGTCGAAGCGCTTTGCGATGAAGCCGTCGAGCGCGTCCGAAACCCCCGCGACCACGAAAACCCAGAAGGCGGCCCAGTAATTCCCGCCGAGAATGAGCGAGATCGCCAGCGGGACCAGCAGCAATCTTCCCAGCGAAATCAAATTCGGGAGATTGAGCCCGAGCCCATTCATCATCGTTGCCGGAATGCATGGTTGCCGGAATGCGAGATCGGCATTCCCGCGGCCGTGGCTAGCGCGCACTCGCCGCGCCCGAGGACTGAATCCGCCAGATCGGATCGCCGCCGCCGAGATCGAGGTTGACCTCGGCCAGGCTGGATTTCAGCTGATCCTGACTGCCGATATATTTGACCTCGATTCTCGCTTCCTGCCGACTGAGCGACAACAGATCGATTTTTCGGATTGCGCTGACCGAGGCTAGCCGGTTACGCACCTGCACCCACTCGCCGAGACTAGTGATCGGAACGGTGACCGCAAGGCTCCCCGGCTGGTCGGAATGCGCGCCGGCACTGCGTCTGGCGCCGCTCTCGATCTCCACGGCGACCGAATCTGCCGCCCTGCTCAGAAAGTCCGCCTCGCTCTCGGCGGGATCGGCCTCGAACGAGCTTCCTTGCGTATCGACGAGGTGCCCGTAACGATATCGCTTCACCGCCACGTCGAGCCCGGCAAGCTTGTCTCCCTGACGTCGGGCTGTCGCCAACGCGACGACCGTTTCGGACCCGCTATTTCGTTGGGCGATCGCGGTCAGCGCCTCGGGTCTGCCGGATCCGGCCTTCTCCGCATCGATCGCCGCGAGATCCCCGGCGTCGCCCAGCGGCAGTACGACACGGCCCGGCCCGGGCCCGGCCGGCCGCTGCGACCAGGCCGCGCGCCACGCATTAGGGTCGTCCCATAAGACGAGGTTCGACCCATCCCTGTAGACCGGCAGAACGACGAGAACCCGATTGCCGCTCTCGGCGGATGGCTTGCTACCGCTTTCCGCGGGGCTTTTGGCGCCGTTGTCCACAGAGCTTTTGTCCCCAACGTTTTTGTCCGGGGAGCTTTTGCCACCGCTTTCCGTTGGCGCGGTCTCGGCGACCCGGACCAGCCGCCGCACCTTGGACGGGCGGAAGTGAAAAGTGTAGTCCGCGACATAACGCACGGCCGACATGTGTTCGTTTGCCACCTCGAAACTGGCGACCATGTCGGTGATCGCTTTGTCGTCGAGCTTCGGCGGCTTGGCAGGTTCGGACGCGCCGGAGAGACGCTCGAGGACCGAAGCGAGGGCACGCCTTTGCCCATCGATGCGCGCGATCTCCCGCGCCGCCGCGGCGCTGTCGGCCGTCGCATCCACCTTCACCGTCGCCGAATAGGCCTCGTCGGTCTCCTGTGCCGGGGCCGGTCCCGCATGCATTGAGACTGCTCCCAGCAGCAGGAGCGCGCACGCGGTGATCAGCCGCAGAGCCATTGCAATCCGCCTCCGACCCGATATCTTCGCGGCTGTCGGCCGCCGCGCAGCGGTCATACAGCAGTTTTTGCGAGGACGCCATCAACAGCCGGACCCGCCGGGCGATCGACCCGGAACGGCGCTCCGAGGCCGGAAACCCGCAATGGCGCGGCTGAGAGTCGGCGTGCTGATCTCGGGCCGGGGCTCAAATCTAGAGGCTCTGATAGCGGCATGCTCGGCTGAGGCCCACCCCGCCGAGATCGCTCTCGTCATCAGCAGCCGGGCGGAAGCGCCGGGCCTCGGGATCGCGGCCGCGGCCGGTATACCCGCAGTGGTCATCCCGCACCTCGACCGGCGCGCCTTTGCGGTTGAGGCGCAGCGGCGGCTTTGCGAGCACCGGGTCGAGCTCGTCTGCCTTGCCGGCTTCATGCGCATATTGGACGCGAATTTCGTGGAGGCATGGCGCGACCGGATGGTCAATATTCATCCCTCACTGCTCCCCTGCTTCCGCGGCCTGCATGCGCAGCGCCAAGCACTCGCTGCCGGCGTCCGCTTTGCCGGCTGCACGGTTCATTTCGTCCGCCCGGAACTCGACTGCGGGCCGATCGTCGCTCAGGCCGTAGTACCGGTCCATTCCGACGACGATGAGGCGCGGCTGTCGGAGCGAATCCTCAAGGCCGAGCATCGCCTCTACCCGCTCACCGTACGGCTGATTGCGGAAGGACGGGTC
>VAZT01000369.1 GCA_005884825.1 Alphaproteobacteria bacterium | reverse complement strand
GATGTAGACCGTGACGTAATCGATGTGGAGAACGGTGGTCAGATAGAACAGGGCATAGAACTGGCCCGTGTACCAGACGACGCCTTCCGGCGCGGTGGCGCCGAACAGCGCGAACAGGATCAGCCCCCAATTCTTGCCGCTGCTGAAGCTTTCCAGCGCCGGGTTATGCGAGGCTTTGCCCTGCTCCTTGAGGCGCGCATAGAGCGGCGATTCCTCCAGCTTGAGGCGGATGTATATCGACAGCCCAACCAGAACCGCCGAAATCAGGAACGGCACCCGCCATCCCCAATCGCCAAACGCCTGGTCGCCAAAGCCGAGACGGCAGACCAGGATCACCGCCAATGCCAGCACGATGCCCAAGGTCGCCGTGGTCTGGATCCACGAGGTGTAAAAGCCGCGTCGGCCATCCGGCGAATGCTCGGCGATATAGGTCGCCGCGCCGCCATACTCGCCGCCGAGCGCCAGCCCTTGCAGCACGCGCATCGTGACGAGCAGGATTGGCGCGAAGTTCCCGATCGTGTCGTAACCAGGCAACAGGCCGACGATGAAGGTCGCTGACCCCATCAATAGCAGGGTCAGCATGAAGGTAAATTTCCGGCCGATCAGATCGCCGAGATGGCCGAACACGATGGCCCCGAACGGCCGCACCAGAAACCCGGTCCAGAAGACGAACAGGCTGGCAATCAGCGCGACGTTCGGGTCCATGGCGGGCGAGAAGAAGTGCTTGCTGAAGAATACGGCCAGCACGCCGTAGAGATAGAAGTCATACCACTCAATCAGCGTGCCAACCGACGAAGCTGCAATGATCCATGGCAAGCTCAGAGTGCCGGTGGCCGGCCGCCCACCAACGGTTTTTGCGGAGACCGACATAATCTTCTCCCTGGCGTCTACTCCCGCTGCCTAGGTACACGCCGGCGGCGGTAAGCTTCAATATGGATCCACGAGCATTCCGGGCTCGATCATCGGACGTTGTGGTTCTCGCGGCGCGCGCGACCCGAAGGTCGAGGAAAGCACATCTGCATCGATCTGCTCGCCGAGGTTGCTGGAGCGCGCGGCGCTCATCTGATGCGCCGCGCAACCAGACGTCATTGCTGAGATGATCGCCGCAGCCCATTCAGACTACCACGGGGCCCGGCACGCTTTTAAGCCCAGGCTGGGCGCTAGCCTCTCGTCCGCATCCAGCCGAACCGGGTGTTGCTGCGCCCGAGCCCCATCTCGGCGTAGTTTCTCTTCATTTTGGTGAAATTATCGTTGGGGAGTAGGCTGGCCGGCATGATCGGTTCCGGGTAGCCGGGTCCATGCAACACATCGTCGATCGAGCTCCCGGGCTGCATGTATGACGCATAATCCGCTAAACTGCCCTGTTTGTACGGGCTGGCATAGGCCCCGACTGGCCGTCTCGCGGAGCCGTCCAAGCCGTACAGCCGCGCGCTGTTGAGACCAAGGATCTTGCGCTTGGCCCGATGGTCGAGCGACGGGTACTTCCATTTATCCTGGATCTGGTCCGGGATCTGGAACCGCCACAGGGCGTCGATCTGCCATTGCGGGCCGCCATACCACAGCGAATCGGAGCCGAACACAATGTGGTCCTCCCCCATATAGTACAGCAGCTGGCCGATCAGGTGCGCCCATACTGTCGGGAAGGTCACAATCATCGAGGCCATCGTAGTCCCGAGCTCCGCATAAACATTGCGGAGCGGGAAATGACTCGAAGGAGAATTGGACGACGGTTCAGCCCCGGCCTGGTATTTGCCCCCTGCGATCTGGGCGAACTGCGTCGACCAGCGGATGTTCGGTACGCTGTGCCCGTGGCTGTCCCTCAGGAGGGTTGGGGGCATCGCCCCCGGCAGGTTCTCGATATCCTGCAGAGCTTGGAGCACCCAGAAGCTCGGCCGGATGCAAGAGTGATAGATGATGAAGTTGAACTGCCGCCAGTCCGTCGCCGCCTTCACGATGTCGTCGGGGTTTCCGAAATTCGGCAAGTCGTTCGGACCGAACGGTTGCGTTCCATTTGCTGACAAACCCTTGTGGATGCAGATATTGAAGAACCCAGGATGCTTTTTGAGCTGGCCCTTGTTCTGGTCGATAATCGCGTAGGTTGGATAGGCGATCGCCTCATCGTCCAGCCGCCACCTCATAAATTGGGCTCCGGGAGAGGCGCTGGCCGCGAACGCGACGTTATATCCCTTCCACGAGTCCGGCTGGACGAACTCGATTTGCCACTGCGTGTAGTCGCCAAAGGCCGGGTCCGCGAGGTTCCCGGGGCCGGGATAGATCTGTCCATGGGCGAGGGCCCGTGTCGAGCCCGCGAGCGTGTTGATGAAGTCCCGGCATTGCGACGTCTGGTAGCCGGTCAGAATCTCGCCGACTAGGCTCTCGGTGATGTTGGACGCCGGCACGGCCGTACCGCCACCTGGCGGCGCGAACAGGGCGGTGTTCGCGTTGCTGATGATCGAGACGCTGGTCTGGGCTTGGAGGTACAGACGGTTGATGTACTGCCCCAAATGAAACTCGCCGAGAGCCGTCGTGGGCATCCCGGGGTTCGGTGGCGAGTCGGGGCCGAGCTGGGCCGGGTTCCAATCCGTCCAGGGGCTGCCGAGCTCGTCGACACCGGCCGGGTTTCCACCAACGCCGTTGAACGGGTTTGCGGTAAACCCCGCGCCTGCAGACACCGGCCCCGGCCCCTGTGCAAGCGCTCTCAGTCCTTGCGGAGTATTCGTACTCGACCGGACGATGTGCGTTTGGTCATCGAACACGAACACGTCCGAAGGCGTCCCACGCTCTGCATAGGCCGCCGGCTCGTACATTTCGACCGGGCTTACCTTGAAGAAGGGTTTGCCGAACGCTTCGTTGATCGCGATGAAGGAAGCGGCCAGCCCGCCCGTGCCCTCGAGGAAGTGCCGACGGCTGATCCCGAGTTTCTTCGAGGCAGTCTCAGCCAGCTCCTTTATACGAAACTCGACGTGCTGCTGCTGTTTGGTCTGCGGATGCGGCATATACTCGCCGTTGGAGATCATCCGAGTCGGAACAGGGGATTGAAACGGCTCGGTCTCTGCCGGTGCGCATTGTTCGATCTGTTCATCGCTGAGCCATGCGTCCTCTTCGCGCGAACCCGGATGCCTCGTCGGATCAGTCATCGTTTCCTCCGTTTGATTATTGCCGAAAACCGATACCGTTCCTTCGGCTCGGAACCTAAACTTAAGGTTAACACAGACGCTCTCGTCAAGCCCCGTCAACTCCATCAGTAATGGATTTTCGGTTCTTGGTGTGGCAGCAAGGACATGCCCCATCCGAGTCACCCGGGAGTTATGGCCAGAAATTGGTGACGGCATGATGGGGTAAGGCGGCGTATCGTGGTGGTGTTCAACGCCTCCACTTCTCGAATGAAGGAGTGATACGCCGTGTCCGACAGTAACGTGATTTCCCAATTGTGGCGTGATCTGCTGCTCGATTTGAAGCGTCGCGGCCTGACAACGGCGCCGCAGATTGCGGTCGCCGATGGCGCGCTCGGGTTCTGGAAGGCGCTCGGCGAGGTATGGCTGACAGCCCGCGAGCAACGCTGCTGGGTGCACAAGACCGCGAACATCTTGAAACAAGATGCCGAAGAGCCTGCACACCAGTCGCGGCGCTCTACGAGCCGCGAAAGGCCAGGCCGGAACTGCCGGCGATGCCGGCGATCACAGAGGTCGCCTGCTGGGCCCACTGCCGCAGGGCCATTTTCGACGTGTGGCAAACGGCGAAATCGACCGTCGCCAAAGCGGCGCTCGATCGGATCGCCCAGTTCTACGCCATCGAGGACAAGGCCCGTTTCGCCCCGTCGGCCAAGCGACTGGCGCATCGCGCCGCGACCATCCCGTTCCGAGCGCGCCGCCGCGCTGTACTCGATCCTGCAGACCGCGAAATTGAACGGCGTCAATCCGCAAGCCTAGCCTGACTTGGCCGGTTCGGGCATTTTGAGTGGTTTAAATGGTTGAGTTTCCGTACGCGGGGCGGAGCAGCCCGGTAGCTCGTCACGCTCATAACCTTCTCGACCTGCGCAATGATGTCGGACTGTTGGCGGAGGGATACGACCCGCGCGCCCCCCGGCAGGTCGGCAATTTCCCGCAGGCGTTCTCGCATGTCGCGCTGATCAACACGGCGCACAACCTCACGCGCGCGTGTGGGCCAGCCCAGCATCGGGGCCGAGAGCGAGGAAACGGTCCGCTCCGCGGCATCGCGGCCAGTTCGCTAAACGATCTCAGGTTCCGCAGTCGTTTTGCCGGTGAACAGCGAGCATCCGAGGGCAGAATGGCAAAACGCGCAGCAAGCAGCACGAGAGGAAAGCAAAGCGGCGGGTGGGTCGCGAACGTGACGCGTGCCCTGAAAGTACCGGTTTTCCGGCAAGGAAGTCGGATCTCCTCGATCTGGCCACGAAAAATCATGCCGAGCGCGCGGTTCTCGAGGTGGTCGCGCCAATGCCGGATCAGGATTACCGGAACATGGGATGTGATGAAGACTGGCTCGAGCAGCATCGCTACCTCAACATGGACGATCTGCGCGAGCACAAGAAGGAGGCATTGCGGAGTGCGGCCTGACCCCGACCCGTTCAGCCTAGCACCGTGCTCGCTCTGTCAATCGGGATAGGGGGACATCTCGCGATGCCGCCCCTCCC
>VAZT01000368.1 GCA_005884825.1 Alphaproteobacteria bacterium | reverse complement strand
CCAGAAATGTGTTCCATCGAGAGCGCAAACGTCGGCTTGCTTATAAGTCGATCTAACTGTGGTGCGAAAGTTTTTGACTTCTGTCAAAGGAGAGCCTCTCGGCTCGCGGGGTGAGGGTCCGCTTATTGAGGTTGACCTGCCGCGCCGCCGACGGGCCGGTATCGCCGAAAATGACCCATTCCGGAACTTCGGCTGGGACACGTCTGCCGAGAACAAACCTCATCGGCTGAGCGCGGAAATCGGACGTTGCGCCGCTTTCAAGCTCTTTGGCGTCTCCGAAAGCGCGGGCGAGCTGCTGCACGGTCGCCGATTCCGGTCTGCTTCTCGGCTTCCCTCTTTGCGTAGATCCGCGGGAGTCGCAGGCTGATGGTGCATTTGTCGCCAATCGAGAGACCGAGCTCGTTGAGCCTTTCACGGCTTATCTCTGCTTCGATCAGCCGCTTCTCATAAAGCAGCTCGACCGCCGCCCACTGACCCCGCGCAGAAACAAAGCGGGTTATTGCCGCGCCCGGCAGCTTGGCGTCCTGGGTTGGCTCGAGATCGTTCGGCGGCGACAGCACGATGTCGTGTGGCCGCACGAAGGCGACGCCTCGGCCATCGGGAATGCCAGGCTCTACCGCCAGCTCCTTGTCGCCCAGTCGTGCCTTGCCATAGTGGATCAGACAATCGAAGGAGTTGGTGTGGCCGAGGAAATCGAAAATGAAGGGCGTCTTCGGCGACTCATAAACTTCAATCGGCGTTCCGATCTGCTCGATGACGCCGCGATTCATAATGGCAACACGATCGGCGAGATCGAGCGCCTCCTCCTGGTCGTGAGTGACGAAAATGGTGGTGAGCCCGGTTGCATCATGGATATTTCGGAGCGAGCGGCGCAGCTCCACGCGCACTTTGGCGTCGAGGGCACCGAACGGCTCGTCGAGTAGCAGCACCTGCGGATCGATGGTGAGAGTGCGCGCCAGGGCGACCCGCTGACGCTGCCCACCCGATAATTGCGCGGGGAAACGGTCCTCAAACCCGCCGAGTTGCACTAGCTCAAGCAATTCCTGTACGCGGGCTGCGATCGCCCGCTTGTCCGGCCGGGCGCCGCGCGGCCTCACCTTCAGCCCAAACGCGACATTTTCAAATATTGTCATGTGGTTGAAAAGCGCATATTGCTGGAATACGAAACCGAACTTGCGCTCCTCGAAGCCCAGGGTGCCCACATCGCGGCCGTCGACCTCGACCACGCCGGAATCGGCAAACTCGAGCCGCGCAATGATGCGCAACAGCGTCGTTTTCCCAGAGCCGGAAGGGCCGAGAAGACCGAGGAACTCTTTCTGCCGGATCTCGAGATTAATTCGGTCGAGCACGATTGTGTGATCGAACCGTTTGGTGAGGTCCTTAACTTCAATGCGCAAGGAACTCTCCTAATGCAACCGGCCGCGCGCCAGACGCTGTTCCGCACGCCATTCGAGAATGGTCTTGAGGATAAGGGTGACGAAAGCCATCAGCGTCAGCAGCGATGCAACCGCGAACGCGGCGGGAAAGTTAAAGTCATTGTAAAGAACCTCGATGTACAGCGGCATAGTGGTGGTGAGCCCGACAATGTGTCCCGATACGACAGCGACCGCACCGAACTCGCCGATAGCGCGCCCGTTGCACAGCAGCACCCCGTAGAGTAGGCCCCATTTGATATTGGGCAGGGTGATGCGGAACAAGGTCTGCCAGCCGCTCGCTCCCAGCATCAGTGCGGCCTCCTCGTAGTCGGTGCCCTGCTTCTGCATCAGCGGGATCAGCTCGCGGGCGACGAAGGGAAGCGTCACGAACAAGGTCGCGATGATTATCCCAGGAACGGCGAAGATGATTTTGATGTCGTGCGCCGCAAACCATGGTCCGAACACGCCCTGCCGACCAAACAGCAGCACGAAGACCATGCCGCCGATAACCGGCGACACCGAGAACGGCAGGTCGACAAGCGTTATCAGCAGGTTCTTGCCAGCGAACTGGAATTTCGTGATCGCCCAGGCGGCGGCGATGCCGAAAATCGCATTGAGCGGCACAACGGTCAGTGCAGTCAGCAGGGTCAGCCGGATGGCCGCCAGCGCTTCCGGTTCGCGGATCGCCGCCCAATAGCTGCCGAGCCCCATCCGCAAGGCTTCGGCGAACACCACGACCAGCGGAAGAAGCAGGAACAAGAGGAGGAAGCCGAGGGCGATCGTGATGAGTATTGTGCGCGCGCCAGCGCTCTCCGTCAGCGGCAGCGACCGGCGCGCCGCCTGCGGCGGACCCGCGTGAAAGCTCGAGAAGTGGTCAACCACCTTGCTGTCTCCGAGTCCAAGCCTGCAGCAGGTTGATGGTGAATAGCAGGATGAAGGACGCCACCAGCATTAGCGCCGCGATCACGGTTGCGCCGGCGTAATCGAACTGCTCGAGCTTGATGATGATGAGCAGCGGAACGATTTCGGAATAGCCGGGCATGTTGCCGGCGATGAAGATGACGGAGCCGTACTCCCCGATCCCGCGTGCGAACGCTAGCGTGAACCCGGTCGTTACCGCGGGAATGAGCGGCGGAAATACGATTCGGCGAAGAATGTTCGTACGCGAGGCGCCGAGCAACGCGCCCGCTTCCTCGGTCTCGCGGTCGAAATCCTGCAGTACCGGTTGCACTGTGCGCACGACGAATGGCAGGCCGACGAAGACGAGCGCCACCAGGATGCCGAGCGGTGTGAAGGCGACCTTGATGCCGGTGGCAGCGAGCGCTGAGCCGAGCCAGCCCTTCTCGGCGTAGAGTTGCGTGAGCGAGATGCCGGCAACGGCGGTCGGCAACGCAAACGGCAGATCAATCATGGCATCGATGAACCGGCGTCCCAGAAATTGGTAACGCACCAGTACCCAGGCCACGATGAAGCCGAACCCCGCATTGAAGGCCGCGGCGAGAAACGCGATCCCGAAGCTGACGCGGAATGCCGCGAGCGTTCGCGGCGAGGAGAGCTCCGCCCAGATCTTCGCCCAGCCAGCGTCGCTCGCGTTCAGCAGCAGCACACAAAGTGGAATGATGACGATGAGGCCGAGATAGCTGAGCGTCACCCCGAGCGACAGCTCGAAGCCCGGAATGATGCTTCGCTGCCGGATCGCAGTTGCGCCCCCGAACATTCGGTCAGCTCCCCGGCCGATAGATCTGGTCGAAAATCCCGCCCTCGGCAAAATGTCTCTTGTATGCCTTCGCCCAGCCGCCGAAATCCTCGATGCTCATCAGTTCGAGCGTGGCGAAGCGATCGGGATAACGCTCTGTCACCTCCTGCAGCCGTGGACGATAATAGTGCTTGGCGGCGAGCTGCTGGCCCTCGGGCGTGTAGAGAAAGTCCAAATAGGCTTCTGCGGCTCTACGCGTGCCGTGCTTGTCGACCACTTTATCCACCACGGTGACCGGCGGTTCGGCAAGGATGCTTACCGAGGGAACCACGATTTCGAAGTCCGCGGGGCTGATCTCGCGCGCGACAAGCAGCGCCTCGTTCTCCCAGGCGATCAGCACGTCGCCAATACCGCGGCGCGTGAAGGTGATCGTCGCTCCGCGCGCGCCGGTGTCGAGCACGGGCGCGTTGCGATAGATGCGGGCCAGCAAGTCGCGCGCTTGGCCCTCGTCGTTATCATGAAGCCTTAGCGCGTAGCCCCAGGCGGCCATATAGTTCCAGCGCGCCCCGCCCGATGTCTTCGGATTGGGCGTAACGACGCTAACGCCTTCCCGCGCGAGATCGGGCCAGTCGCGGATCTGCTTCGGATTGCCTTTGCGCACCAGGAAGACGATCGTCGAGGTGTAAGGTGCGCTGTTGTTTGGCAGCCGCTTCTGCCAGTCCCTGGGCAGTAGTTGTGCACGATCTACGATGGCGTCGATGTCATAGGCGAGCGCCAGCGTGACGACGTCGGCCTCCAGGCCAAAACTGACCGACCGCGCTTGCGCGCCGGAACCGGCGTGCGCCTGATAGATGGTGATTTTTTCGCCCTGCTCCGCCTGCCAGCGGGCGCCAAAGGCCTTGTTCAGATCAGAATAAAAGCGGCGAGTCGGCTCATAAGAAGCATTGAGAAGGGCGGTGTCGGCGTAAGCAATCTTCAGTAGATCGCAGGATACCATCATCACTGTGACCATACCCACAAGGGCCAGTCCGCGCATGTGCTCTCTCCCCCGATCACGAACACGCTAAACATCTCCAAAAGGGACCCGGTTCCTTGCCTCCAGTTCGCGCAATGTCGCCCCTTCTACGTAAGCATTTCTAGAATTATGTTAAGACTTTACTAGTGTAATCACTCGGCCTCCGTCGTTTGGGTATATCGAAGCAGATGGACATCTCTCCAAGCAGTGAGCGCTCGTTATGGATCGTGAGATCACGCCCTGAGCTGTGCCAAAAGTGGCGTCTATGCATGCGCATGAAGCTCACCGTCACGTCATACGCGCCCCTGAAAAGCGATTAGTACGGGCACCGCCTTCGCTCCTGTTGAATAGCGCCAAGCTCTCCGGCGTGAAACTATCCCAGCCCTGACCCGGGGCCGCGGTATCTTCACATCCGGGCAAGTTCCGATCAATCTTGCCGGGCGTTGAGGAATTTGCGGCCGTGGGGGCGAATTCGACCGACCTTCGCGGCTGGCCGCTTGGGCCATGACCGAGGAACTTACCAAACTACTTCTCGTGCGCGATCTCCTCATCGAGGATGGCGAGCGCGCAAGATCGGAGGTGCGATGGTCTTTGCCGAAGGTCAGGCTGCAGATTTGGGTATATCCGCGTACCGCGCACTGCTCCGCCGCGAGCAGCACCTGAAACATAGCCTTGACGTCAAGTCGAATCGGCCGGCAGCGCTCGAATCCATGATAGCCCATTTCTCGAACGCGGCCAACCGTCGTGATCAGAACATCGCCGCTTCTGCGATAAGGAGAGCGGTGGCAATGTTGCGGCGTCCCGGTGTGCCACAGGGTGTAAACCGGCAGCTGCGCGGTTCCCACAAGTAATGACCGATGCCGCCACGTCGATAGACAGCGGGCCCATGACAAAGCGATCTTTGGTCACAATTTGATCTGCGCAGCCGGAGCGCACTCGTGACGACAAGGACCGAGCTAATGCTCATGGCGGCGGTGGCGATCATCGGGTTAAGCAAAAGGCCGCTGAAGGGGTCAAGCATGCCGGTCGCGATCGGCACCGCGAGGACGTTGAAGATGAACACGAAGAACAACTTTGCTAGATGTTGCGCGTGGGGGCCCGGCTGAGCCGCCGCGTGCGCACGATGCCTTGGAGATCGCCTTTCGCTTTAGCGTGACCGCTGCGCTCTCCATGGCGACATCGGCGCCGGTCCCATAGCGGTGCTGACCTGCGTCTACGCTAGTACCGAAGCGTCGTCGCGGCCATCGGGCCATTGCCCGGCCGTCGGCCTGAAACCGTTTCACGGTCGCGGTCTTCTGATCGGGCGACATCCGACGGCAGTGGCGGTGGTGCGGCTGTCTACGCAATCTCAGCAATTGGACTTTGGATCTCTCGCCTGCATTACTGCGACGCGCTGCTGCAGCCTCGCGTAGCATGCGGAGCGACGCACAGCGGCAGGATCTCGCCGGGAGGTCATTACGAGGGGGGGATCCTGACGCAGTCAAGAACGGTCTGGATCGCGCCGTAAGTGTCATTGTCAGTGGACAGCGTCCGAGGGCCCAACATAACGTGACGCAAATTGATGCTTTTGAACTTCCTTGCGCCCGCGAAGATGTTCGATGCCGTGAAATGCACTATTAGTGCCTTGGCCTCGCGCAAATGCGTCAATAGCTCATTGTCCGCTACCGGGATATAGAGCAAGTAGCGGGTGACGTATTTATTCTCCGACGCTTGCGAATATGAGAGGACTCGCACACGATAGTCTCTATATGCATGGTAATCTTCATGGAATGAGTTGGTGCCGGTGACGGTGCCGAGCTCTACCGTTTTTGTAGAAGTAACTGGTGCCAAGGGGCCGGGGTTACCAGTAGGGGGTTCCCAGTTATCGCTGAACTGAATCATCACATCACTAGGATATTCGGCGCCAACGGCAACACGAATGGGTTCATCCTCGAGGTCGGGTGTTGCTGGTGGCGAATCGAGGTGGCAGCCGATATACCGACCATTGGCAAAATCCGACGATCCGTGCCAGCCCTCGTATGACATCGATTGGGTTTGTGGCACTGCGAAACGGTGCACAAGCACTACGGATAATGCTGCAGCAGTCAGTGCCAGATAAAATTCACGCATCACCATTCCCCAATACGATCTCTCGGGGGAGGCCCTATGGGTCCAATGCTCAACGCAGTGCTAGTACAAGCCGCGGGCACCGGATCACGGCGCATTGGCGCTATTGTCACTCCAATATAGGTGGCAGCGGCGGTTCGGCCAAGGTCCTATTTGGTAGGTTGTCCTATTTGGCAGGTCTCCCAGCGGATCATGTGCTCACCACGGTTATTGTCCAGGTGCACGGCCTCGGCCCAGTTACGCGGCAGGGGTAGCGCCGTGTGATTCATCGCGAAGCCCTTTGGGTGGCATTCGCCGCCGACTATCCGCTTGCGCGCAGCGACACTCTGCAGTTGGCGGACTTGGGCAACCAACCTTTCATCGTCCCTCAGGTCGCGGAAAGCTCCGGCTTCAGAAGCCGCCTGGAGCGGCTGGCGGCCGGGGGCAGGTTCCCGATCAAGATCGTCCATGACGGCGGCGATTTCGTGACGGGCGCTCAGGATTGCCGGCGCTGCCTACGGCGTGGTGCTGGGGCCTAAATCCATGCGCGGATTGGGCGTGTCTGAGGCCGTATTCCGGCCACTCGCGGACTTTGCTGAGAAGGTAGAGCTCGCCGTGGGGTTCCGCACAGCCGAGCTCTCTGCGAGCGTCCGCGCCTTGTCGATGCAGCCATGGCGCTCGGGAGGCGCCGAGAGCTTGACGCGTCCAGTCGTCTTGGTGAGGCGCCAGCGCTCGATTGAGCAAGTCCAGGAGGCGAGCCCGGTGGCGCTCCGCCGCCTGGTGGCGAGTGGCGCGGCCTGGGAACGCGAACCCGTGGTCGACACCCGGATAGACCTCGCGTCGCAAGCCGCACAGCTCGATCCGCCTGCCCACGGCGGGCGCCTCGCCTGCCGGCGCATGTGCGTCGTGTTCGGCGTAACCATGTACACTTCGCCTCGCACGGACCCGAGCGGTCCATGCGGGCTGTCGGGAGCGTCGGTGATAAGGGCGACACCATAGATCGAGGCCGCCAGTTTGATCCTATCGGACTACTTGGCGACCGCGGCGATGGCGACCTGACCGCTCATGCAATGACCCAAGGCCCCGATCCGCCCGCCATCCGCCGCCGCTTCGCGGTCCAGCCATCCAGCATAATAGCTGTGTCGGCCATGATCTTCGCGATAGTGAGCGTGCCGATCAGGCGGAACATCCACGCGAATTCGGGCGAGCTCGGAGGGCACGCGCCCGATGCGGCATCAACGGATTGTTCGGTGGCCTTTACCGGCACGAACCGCATCGAGGGCCGCGTTATCGCCTCGCAGATCGCTTCCGCATCGGCGGCATCGTTGTTGTTGCGCTTGACGAAAGCCTTGACGTAGCCGGCGGCATCAGCTTGACCTTATGTCCGAGCGCGTTCAGCTCACGGCCCAATAATGCGCGGTCGCGCGGGCTTCCATATCGACCACACACGGCTCGGGCGACCGGAAATAGGATCACCCTGCTACGCCACAGCCGCCTGCGAACGACGAAGTGCCCATTTCGCGCGGGCGCAGTTCCGAGCACTTGCCCGCTACAAGCGGGCTGGCCGCATCGAAGAGCGCGACGGGAAGCTCTACGCCACGCAATCGGCGGGAACGGAGCAACGCGCGGCGGTCTGAGGCCACGATAAAAGGAACGCCCACCGGTCCGAGCCGTCCGGCAGGGGTGCGCCGATGCGCGGCTAAATCCAGCCGCTGCCAAACCGAGATCACGCCTGACCTATTGCCGTGGTCCTATCGCGCGAGCCCCGGTGGATGCCTGCTTTGGTCTGTTTGAAGAGCTGTAATGCGAATAGCTTAGCAGAAGCCGACGCGGTACCTTCGCGCTATGTGTTCGCGACGCGTGACTGTATTTGGCGGCACTGGATTTCTCGGCCGCCACATCGTCCGCCATCTGCTCGATGCCGATCTAGCCGTTCGGATCGCCTCGCGGCATCCGGATAGGGCCAAGTCTTTGTTTTCCGGCGATGTTTCCGGCGTCGAATCTGCCCATGCCGACGTCAATGATGATGGCTCAGTCGCGAGAGCCGTCGCCGGCGCCTGGGCAGTCGTGAACACGGTCAGTCTTTACGCCGAACGCGGAAAATGCACATTTCGCTCGGTCCATGTAGACGCCGCTAAGCGAATCGCGATGCTTGCGCGCCAGGCAGGCGCAGAAATCCTCGTGCATATCTCCGGTATCGGTGCGGATGCGGGGTCGGCCTCTCCTTACATCCGTAGCCGCGGTGAAGGAGAGGCGGCAGTCCTTCTTTCGTTTCCTTCGGCCAAGTTGGTTCGGCC
>VAZT01000367.1 GCA_005884825.1 Alphaproteobacteria bacterium | reverse complement strand
GGATGCAGAAGCAAAGCGAACGATTTTCATCAGGGTTCTCCGAATAGCGCGAAATGGGCGCGCGTTTACCTATCAGGTTGAAGTTCTGCGGTTAGCGTCCAGGTTCGATCACCGTAGGCGATGTGTATTTCCTCCTGTTCGAGCGCCCGGCCCATCTCGCCGGCCAATTCGTCGAGAAGCTCGCGCACCCTGCGGTCGTCAAGTCGCCAGCGTATTGCGGAAGAACCTCGCCGGTGAAGATGGCGACCCGCTCGCGATGGCTTGCGGCCCCATCTTCGGGATCGGCATAGACAACTTCGCCACGGGTGAACATACCGGACAGAAAAGGCTCCCCTCGCGCTGCCCGTTCCGTCATCCAGCGGTGCGCCGTCCGTACGGCCTCTTCCAGATCGTAGGTGCGCCCCGCCGGCCCATAGCCGGCCCGGAGCCCAAGCGTGATCTTGAATTCGCGCCGCGGCCCTTCCGAAGCCGGGAGGAGGCGAAAGAATTTCATCATCAGCCTCTGTTTCGCGAATGCGCTCAGGTCACGATTCGCGCGGCGATGCGACGTACTATTGACCGCCGCGATCAACATGGACTCATCCGCGGCAGGTCATTCATGATTGTGCAAAGTCTGGATTCGGTTTCCGGCTCCAGGCTGCTGTGCCCGGCCGTCGTAATAAAGTATTTCAGATCGGCGTTGCCAACCGCCCGCAAAGCCCGCACGAGGGCTTCTGCTTGGTATAAGTGGCACACCCTGTCGTAACGCCCATGCACGATATGCATGGGGATGTCCTTGAGCCGATGAACATGGTCGAGGATGTAATGGTTGTCGCGGTTCAACTCGCCGTCGCCACCAAGAAAGCCGCCGTTCACCATGTAGTGAACCAAAATCCTGGCCACCGTCAGAGCATATTTGGGATTCGGTCGGCTTTGGCTGTTTTCATCCCGGTTCAGGCGGCTGGCACTGGTTTCCCAAGCCACGCAGGCCGACGCAGCGTTCAAGGCACGATCCCGGTCCGCTTCATTGTGCGGCGGCATCGCAAATATTTTCGCGAGCGCTTTGACGACGTCGCCGCGTTCGTCGGCGGGGATTTCCGCGACAAATTGCTGCCATGCCGTCGGGAAATCGAGGTAGGTACCCGGGACTGGCATCGCCAGCGCGTTCAGCGCGAAATCGGCCGCGTTGCCCTGGAGGAAATAATCGACATCCGCTCTGCGGCACAAAAAGATCCCGCGCAGGATGAGGGTCTGCACGGTTTCAGGATGCGCGATGGCGTAAGCCAGAGCGAGCATGCTGCCCCAACTGCCGCCGAAAACGTGCATCTTGCCGTGGATATCCAACTCCCACCGCAGCCGCAGCACGTCACCGATAAGATGCTCGGTCGTATTGTCGGTAAGAGCTGCTGTTGGGTCGTCGTCGCGTGCACTGGGGGTACTCTTGCCGCAGCCACGCTGGTCGAAAAGGATAACCCGGTATCGGTCGGGATTGAAAAAGCGAGCGAGAGATTTGTGACAGCCCGCTCCTGGCCCTCCATGCATGACCAGGACCGGCTCACCGTCTCCTGAGCCGTATTCTTCCCAGTAAATCTGGTGTCGTGGATGCTCTTGGACAGTCAGATGGCCGGATTGGCCGCAGGGCGAGTTCGGGTAGCCGTTTTCACTCATTTGGTTTTGCCGGGGTGGTTTATGAGATTGGCTGAACACATGCGCGAAGATGATCCTCTAAAAGTAGGCTACGGAGACGGCGCGAGAATGAAATCGGCGAATTCGGCCTCCGTCCACACTCGTGCCGGGACCGGATCTCTGCCGGCTTCGACACGCGCACCCCAGCGGGCGGGGATGACGATCTCCCGTCCCGTGGCGACGCTCTTCAGGCTGACGCGGCCGTCTAGCACGCCGACTTGCGTCGATCCCGGCCGGGTTTCGATGAACGAGTCGGTCGAACGCACGGCCGCTACGCCGGTCGCCGTGTCGACCTCGAAATGCGGCACGCCCCTGAGAACGGACACCACCGCGCGCAGCAGACCCTCGCCTAGTGACAATCTGGCGTTGCGATTCTCGCCACCATTGCCGAGCCGGTAGTCGGCGATCGCGAAGCGGGTGCCCGAAGCGACGGCGATAACTGAGCCGTCACTCATCCGCAGTTTCAGCTTTGCCCCCGCCGCTACATCGAGGCTGTCGCCGATATGCACTGCGTCGCCCAGCTTCAGCGCGTTTCTCCGCCCGGCCGTCTCGACAAAGCACTGCCCGAACAAGGCCAGCACCTCACCCGCTTGCGGCTCTGCCGCCGCCACCTCCCGCACCCCGGGGCCCCGCAAGGACGGCAACGATCACGGCGATTGCGAAATGTTTTCGCATTGCAGGACCGCGGCAGCGGCGAGCACGCGATCGTAGGCGCACGAACCGCGGTCGGCACGCAGTGGAGGCTTCCGTGCACGTTCCCGAGGCGCGCGGCTCCCATACGATCGCCAAGCCGGCCGCGCACACCCGCGCGGAAAGCCGGGTCCTTGACCTTCGAAAACGACTGCGGGAGAGAGACGGACTGTCCGCTGGAGGGAATGAGATTCGAACCTTCGGTCCCGCTGGATTATAGGCGGTAGGGGCCGCCAACGGCCGAGCATTTTCCGCGCAGGACGGCTCACCCACGGAACTCATCCGCCGCTCGACCGTCTACTCTACACAAGAGAACGATCAGGGAACATTACCATGACTGCCAAGATGGTCTCCGGCGAAAATTCGAACCGCATAAAGAACCCGGATGATTGGGTTACCGGCGACGAGGAGATGACTGGGGCCCAAGAATCCTATCTCCAAACTCTTGCCGAGGAAGCCCGTGAGAGGGTTGAACCCGATCTGACGAAGGCCGAAGCCTCAAAAGAAATCGATCGCCTGAAGGCGAAAACCGGACGCGGGCGGCGGACTGCGGCGAAACCGGTGCCAAAGGCTTCGCGGCGCGCTTCCTGACTGTTCCGGCTACAGCTGCTGTCGCGTACGGGCACGATGTTCCTCGCAGGCTGGCTTCTCCACTCGATCCGCCTCGCCGTGGCGTTGGGGCTGGCGCTGGTGGTGATGCAGGCGCCGGCGGTTACCCGTGGGTACCAGGCCGCTCTACTGCAGCTGGTACGCAGTTCCGACCAGGAAATCGCGCAGCGAAAGGCGTCAGCAGAGCGGTTCTACGGCATTGCGGCCGGCGAAGACGAGGGGCGCTTTCTCGCCCAGCTGCGCGCCGTCGAACCGTCGAATGCGGAAACCCTCGCCGCCGCATTCGATCGCCAGCGCGGCCTGCGGGCATCCTATGAGTGGATCGAACACAGCCCGGATCTGTTGCGCCCGATAATTGCGGCCAAGGATGTCGCCGAGGATGAAGGAGGTCGTCGTCGTCAGATTGCCGCGACGGTGTTCGACAGCTTTGCGCCGCAGCTCGATCTGTCCTTTGCTGCCGCCGTTTACGGCCTCGTCGGCT
>VAZT01000366.1 GCA_005884825.1 Alphaproteobacteria bacterium | reverse complement strand
CCGAGCGGGTGCTCAGACCGGGAAGGCGGATCAACATGCGAGAAAATTGCAGAAAGCTTATTAGGTATCTGACCCACCCCGCGACGACACTCGCTGCTTTGGCCGCTCTGGTGACGTGCAGCTCGAGCCAGAGCTGGGCGCAACAGGATGAATTCGGCCGCTTCCGGAATGCGCTGATCGATTATTTCAAGCCGCAGAACTATCTCCCTGTCCTTGTCAACCGAGGCTACAAGGTCGGTGACGTTATTAATGTGGACGGCGTCAATTTCTATGCGAGAGCGGAGCGATGCTTTCCGAAACTGAAGTTGCCCGATCCCGTACCAACGGCGCTTTCGGACGTCGTCGAGACCGATGCCGCGGGAATGAGCCTCGGGCTGAGACTTTGGCGGATGTTCGATTCCAGCGCCGGTGCCGATTTGGTCAGGCGCGTCCGGATCAAGTTCACAGACGTCACGACCGTCTCTGCCGCTTTGCTCGATCTCAGAGAGGCGCTGGACCGCCGGGTCTGCTCCGAGATCGCGCCTCTGGTAGATGGCACAATCACTCCAGTCGATCGCAACCAGGAGCCGTTCTTCGTTGTGAGCGATGTGGTTTATGGCAAGCGTGAGGCGGAACTTCAGCTCAAAGCCGGTGCGGACCTGCAGGCAAGCGCCGAACAGCTGGGACGCCAGATCGGCGATGCCAGGTTGAAGGTAACCGCGTCTAGCGACGGGCTTGTCACGTTGACGAGCGACATTGTCGTCCCGATCGCCGTCAGGCCGGTCACAGTCCCCAAGGTCGTGCTGGTCAGCACGTTTGATTTACGAGGAGCTGAGAGCGCCGAGCTTAAATGGGAGCCGGTCGATTGCTCTGCCGGACAGTCCTGCAGCCAACAATTCGACGCGTTCGCCGACCTGGTGAAGGCCTACACGCCAACGCTGCGCCCGGAGGACTTACAGCGATGACGGCTGCGGCAGGCCGGGTTTGGCGCTACCCAGGAGGATAGGCGGACATGCGGCGAGTTGCTGTACTTCGAGCGCTGCTTGTCGCGCTTGCGCTGTGGACCCCGGCAATCGCGGCAGACGACCCTATTGCGGAAGCAACAGCGCTAAATCGAGAAGCTCTCGCGCTCTATCAGGATCACCGTTACGCCGAGGCCGAGCCGCTCTTCAAGCGCGCTCTGGCAATCGTGGAGAAGACGCTTGGCCCCAATCATCTTTTCGTCGCCTCGATGTCGATCTACCTGGCCGAGCGCTATCGGGAGCAATACCGCTACGCAGAGGTCGCGCCGCTTTACCTGCGCGCCGCGGAAATCCAGGAGAAGGCACTCGGCCCCAACCACCCCGACATCGCCAAGACCCTGAATACTCTAGCCGCGTTCTATGTGGAGCAAGGCAACTATGCCGAGGCCGAGCCGCTGCACAAACGTGCTTTGGCGATCCGCGAAGAGGCGCTCGGTCCCGACCACACCGACGTAGCCGCGAGCCTGAGCAATTTGGCTGGGGTTTACCACGGGGAAGCGCGTTACGCCGAGGCGGAGCCGCTATACAACCGGGCGCTGGCGATTTTCGAAAAGTCGCTCGGACCTGACGATCCCGAGATTGCCGCGGTCCTGAACAATCTCGCCGCGCTCTACCGGGACGAAGGCCGCTATGCCGAAGCCAAGCCGCTCTACCGGCGCTCCCTGGAAATCGCCGAGAAGGCATTGGGCCCCAGCCACCCCCACGTTGCGACGTACCTGAACAATCTGGGCGGCCTCTACCAAAGCGAAGGCCGGTATGCCGACGCCGAGCCGCGATACACTCGCGCGCTCAAGATCCGCGAAGAGGCACTCGGCTCCGACCATCCCGATGTCGCCGAGAGCCTGAACAATTTGGCCGCGCTATACCGCGCCGAGGGCCGCTACGCCGAGGCCGAGCCGCTTTACAAACGCGCCTTGGCCATCAGAGAGAAGGTGGACGGTCCCGACCATCCCGACGTCGCGTATAGCCTGAACAATCTGGCCGCCTTCTACCAGGAGCAGGGCCAGATCACGGAAGCCGAGGCACTCATGGCGCGCGCCTTGGCGATCCTCGAGAAGGCGTTAGGCTCCGATCATGCCGACGTTGCCAATAGCCTGAACAACCTGGCCGAGCTTTACCGCGAGGAAGGCCGCTATACCGAGGCCGAGCCGCTTTACAAGCGGGCCCTGCCGATCTCGGAAATGGCACTCGGCCCCGACCATCCCGACATTGCCCGGATCCTGAACAATCTGGCCGAGCTTTACCGGGGCCAAGGCCTCCGTGCCGAAGCCGAGGCGTTCCACAAACGCGCGCTGGCGATTCGTGACAAAGCGCTCGGCCCAGACCATCCCGACGTTGCCCACAGCCTCACCAATCTGGCCACACTTTACTGGGAGGAAGGCCGCTACGCCGAAGCCGAGCCGCTCCACCGACGCGCGCTGGGGATCTTTGAGAAGGCGCTGGGCGCGGACCATCCCGACGTCGCCAACAGCCTCAACAGCCTCGCCGCGCTGTACTCGGACGAAGACCGCAGTGCCGAGGCTGAGCCGCTGTACCGGCGCGCTCTGACGATCCGCCAAAGAGCACTGGGCCCCGACCACCCGGCCGTAGCCAACAGTCTGAACAATCTGGCCGACCTCTACCGAGAGCAAGGCCGCTACGCCGATGCCGAGGAGTTTAACAAACGTGCTCTGGCGATTTGGGAAAAGGCGCTCGGCTCCGACCATCTCGATGTTGCAAACAGCCTGAACAATTTGGCGCGAATTTATCTCGCTGAAGGGCAGGTCGATCAAGCGCAGCCGGCAAGCACTCGGGCCGTCGACATCGTCATGAAGCACTTGTCGATCGGCTCCGCACAGCGATCGGGGGCCGCGATTACCGAGCAGCGGCAGAATCGCTACTATTTCTTAGAGTACATCACGATCGCCGAGGCGGTGGCGGCAAGAGCACCGGAACGCCGCCGGGAGATAGCGGCGGAGACATTCCGGGTGGCGCAGATGGCTCAGATCTCGCGGGCCGGGACCGCGGTAGCGGCGTTGTCTGCCCGGTTAGCGGCGGGCGGCGGCAGCCGCTCCGAGGCGATCCGTCAACGCCAGGATCTGGTACAGCAATGGCAATGGCTCGATGGCGCTCTCGTGAAGGCAGCGAGCCGCCTCCCGGCTGACCGCAAATCGGCCGAGGAGGCGTCGCTGCGCAGCGCTCTCGCCGATGTAAGCCGCCGCCTTGACAGCCTCGATGCACGGATCGCAGCGGAGTTCCCGGCCTATGGCGAACTCAGCAATCCGCGGCCTCTGACGTTGGATGCAGCTCGGGAGATGATCGCCCGCGATGAGGCGTTGCTCGTCTTTCTGGTCACCGATGACGCGAGCTGGCTCTGGGTGCTGCGCCACGACGATATTGCCCTTTACCGCATCGCGATGGGGGCGAAGGCGCTGGCCGATCATGTAATGGCCCTGCGCGCGAGCCTCGACCCGCAACGAAACCCCAAACTCGCGCCGTTCCCGGCGGCGCACGCCTATGCGCTCTATCAGAAGCTGATCGGCCCGGCCGAGCCGCTTCTGGCTGGTATTCACCATCTGCTGATCGTGCCGGACGGCGCGTTGCAGAGCCTGCCGATGGCGGTTCTGGTCACCAGACCGCCGCAGCAAGACCCCGAGCGCCCCGAGGACCATCGCGGAATCGCTTGGCTGGCACGCGATTATGCGATGACGGTCCTGCCGGCGGTGTCCTCGCTGCGCGCGCTGCGCGAGTTCGGCAATTCAGAGCACGCCTCCGCGCCGTTTCTCGGCATTGGCGACCCGGTGCTGACCGGCGCCGCGGGGCGGACAACCAGCGTGACATTGGCAAGCCTCTTCCGCGGCGCGACGGCCGATGTCGAGAAGGTCCGTGCGCTTCCCCCTCTGCCGGAGACCGCCGCCGAGCTTCACGCGATTGGCAAAACGCTCGGCGCCTCCGAAGCAGATCTGCTGCTCGGCGCGCGGGCGAGCGAACCGGTGCTGGGGCAGATGTCGCTCGACCGTTACAGGATCATCGAGTTCGCCACTCACGGGCTGGTTTCGGGAGAGCTGAAGGGCCTGACTGAGCCTGCATTGGTGCTGAC
>VAZT01000778.1 GCA_005884825.1 Alphaproteobacteria bacterium | reverse complement strand
CCTGACCGCCGGACGGGGCGTTGGCTTGGTGCCTGACAAAGGCCGAGCCGGTCTCGGGGTCGCGGGCAAGAAACCAGCTATCCCCGTTTGGGCTTCGATAGAGCTGTCTCGTTTCTGCGCGCTGGGGGCCTAGTGCGGCATCCTCTCTCCCGTGGGCCGAGACGATACGGAAGCCTGCCTCGGTCAAGGCTGCCACTATGCGGGCTGCCAAGTCGTCGGGATCGCCACGGGTTGTTTCATTAATTGTGTTCGCAATAATGCGCTCGACGGCCGGGGCATCGCCTTTCGACATTCCGCTCTCCTGTTCTCCTAGGGATAACGCCGACCGCATTCCTCCGTTTGCCGAACCGGCACCTGAACCTTCGCGCGGCAGGACCAGCGACCCCATATCGGGGCCATGAACCTTGAATTGTCAGACGAAGAAACCGCCGCTCTTACCCAAGAGCTACACGACACAGTTGAGAACGACCGCTACCCCTTCTCGCCGCGTATCCACGTCGCCGCGCCAGACGGGTCAGCATCGAACTGATGCAGTGCTGATACCGATAGGATGACGGGGCGTCGCACCCCCGGAAACGATAGGCAAGGTCGAGTTCGAGACGACGCCCGGGAACGCGAGGCGAAAGGCTAGTCTTTTCGGTTTGTGGCAGCCGTTCTGATTGTCGGTGCGCGACTCACGGTAACGCCGAGCGAGGGCGCTTTGTTTTCCCTATTGTCGACGCAGGAAACAACATTCGCCGATATCCGCGCTGCGCTCGATGCGCGGCAGGTGACGTGCCGGCAGTTAGTCCAGATGTATCTCGATCGCATCGCGGCGTACGACAAGAAAGGACCGGCACTCAATGCGATTATCATGATCAACGCCAACGCCTTGTCCGCCGCCGATGCCTCGACGCCAAATTCGCACGCTCTGGTTTTGCCGGCCCCTGCACTGTGTGCCCCTGATCGTCAAAGATAATTTCAATACGGCGGACATGCCGACCACGGCCAATCCCCGCCAGCGACGCGTTCCAGGTTCGCAAGCTGCGGGAAGCCGGGGCGCTGGTCTTGGCGAAGTCGAACATGGCGGAGTTCGCCTGGAGCCCGTTCGAGACGGTATCGGCTCATAACCATTGGCGATCAGCGTTGCGTCCTGATCGGCCAAAACAGCTTCGACTCGGATCAGCGCACTGCCGTTGGCGAACATCTTCGCGTCCTGCTCGGCAAAAGCGGCCTCGGCCCTGATCGGCTCCTCAGGTGGCAGCGCCCGCCCAGTTATCTTGGCCAATTCGTCCAAAAACTGGCGGCGCCGCTCCTGCGGGATCGCATTCATCGTCGGCCTTTCGGCGGGCGCAAAGCGAGTGATCAGATCCTTGACGTGCTTGGATACGAAAAGATGTCCGTTGTCGGTGCAGCAGGCTCCGATCGCCTGATTGAGGTAGCGATCGGAGATGATTTCACCGCCAGCATGCCGATCTTGGTCAGGCGACCCCGTGCTCTTTGAACCAGGTGAGCATCTTGGCCCAGCCGTCCTTGGCCGCTTCGGGCCGGTAACTCGGCCGGTAATCGGCGTTGAAGCCGTGCGGGGTATCTGGATAGATCTTGATCTCGCAGGTTTTTCCGGCCGCCTTGCACGCCGCCGCCATCTTCTCGACGCTCTCGACGGGGATACCCTGGTCGGCAGCGCCGTAAAGGCCGAGCACCGGCGCCTTCAGCTCGGCGGCGATGTCGATCGGGAATTTCGGCTGCAATTCCGTGCGCGGCCGGTCGATCGACCCGTACCAGGCGACGGCCGCCTTAAGGCCAGGGTTGTGGGCGGCGTACAACCAGGTGATCCGCCCGCCCCAGCAGAACCCGGTGACGGCGAGCTTGGCGGTATCGGCCTCGC
>VAZT01000365.1 GCA_005884825.1 Alphaproteobacteria bacterium | reverse complement strand
CGCGCAGTTAAATGCTTTCAACACCCCTTCGAGGGGCCGTTCCGAAAACTCATGACCTTCCTGGCGGAACGCCTTTTGCACGATGGCGCGCCCGAGATCGAGGTATTGGGTGCGCTGTTGCGTGCGGATGAAGCGGCGAATGCGAGCGCGCGCCTTGCCGGTGACGACGAACCGCTCCCACGTGGGTGAAGGTGTCTGCGCCTTTGAGGTGATAATTTCAACCTGATCGCCGTTTTGCAGCTGACTGCGCAGCGGGACCAGCCGGCTGTTGATCTTGGCGCCGACACAGGTATCGCCGATCTCGGAATGCACCGCATAGGCAAAGTCGACCGCGGTGGCGCCGCGCGGCAGCGCGATCAGATCGCCTTTCGGGGTGAAGGCGAACACCTGGTCCTGAAACATCTCGAGCTTGGTGTGCTCGAGGAATTCTTCCGGCCCCGCCGCATGGTCGAGGATGTCCAACAGCTCGCGGAGCCAGCGATATTGCGGTCCTTCGGTCTTGGGAGCGCCGTGCTTATAGGTCCAATGCGCGGCGACCCCGAGTTCGGCGACGTCGTGCATCTCGCGGGTGCGGATCTGCACTTCGATGCGCTGCTGCTCGGGGCCGATGACCCCGGTGTGCAGCGAGCGGTAATTGTTCGGCTTCGGGGTCGAGATGAAGTCCTTGAAACGGCCCGGAACCACGTGATAGGCGGAATGGATGATGCCGAGCGCGTGATAGCAGTCGCCGATATCGTCGACGAGCACACGGAAAGCCATCAAATCGGCAAGTTGTTCGAAGGCGACGTTCTTGCGCTGCATCTTGCGCCAGATCGAGTACGCCGATTTCTCACGGCCGGAGACGACGGCGTTCGGCACCCCGCCCTCTTCCAGCTTGCGGTGCAGCTCGGCGAGGATGCGCGGCACGACCCCGGCCCCCTTGTCGCGCAAGAAATCGCGCCGGGCGAGAATGCTGGAGCGCGCGTCGGGGAACAGCTCGGCAAACGCGAGATCCTCGAGCTGATCTTTCATGCGCTGCATGCCAAGCCGCTCGGCTAGCGGGGCATAGATGTCCATCGTTTCGCGGGCGATCCGCCGGCGTTTTTCGCCGTCCTCGATAAACCGCAGGGTCTGCATGTTGTGCAGACGGTCGGCGAGCTTGACGAGCAGCACCCGGATGTCCTCGGACATCGCGAGCACGAGCTTGCGGAAATTCTCGGCCTGCTTGGTCTGGTCGGATTGCAGCTCGATCCGCGACAGCTTGGTCACGCCATCCACGAGCCGGGTGATCTCGGGCCCGAACACGCGGTCAATGTCGTCGAGGGTGGCGAGCGTATCCTCGACCGTGTCGTGTAACAGACCGGTCACGATCGAGGCGCCATCAAGCTTCATCTGAGCCAGAATGCCGGCGACCTCGACCGGGTGGGAGAAATAGGGATCGCCCGAGGCGCGCAGCTGCGCGCCATGGGCCTTCATCGAATAAACATAGGCACGGTTGAGCGCGTCTTCGTCGGCGTTCGGGTCGTAGGATTTGACGAGCTCGACGAGCTCGAACTGCCGCATCATGACGAGGTCTTCCCCGTCCTGTTCCGCCAGTGGCCGTTGGCGTAGCCGCTGGTGCTGCGATCCCGATGGAGCGGCGCGAGTTTCATTTTGGGCGCCGTTCACCGTGCGACTTCCAACATGTCTTCGGCGAGTTCATCGTCTTCGTCGATCTGTGCAAGGTCGACGGCTGTTTCTGCTGGGAGAGCCTCCTCGTCCTCGTTCCCCTCCTCAGTATCCTCGGTGTCCTCGGCATCGGCCTCGTCGTCGAGCTCCGCATCCGTCAAGACGCCGGCCGGCGCGCCGATGCCGAACAAAGCGGTATCGAGCTCGAGTTCGTGAGATTCCTCCGGCTCGTCGATCTCTACGTGCTTCTGCATGCCGCGCACCACAGACGATTTCAGATGATCGAGCGCAACCGTCTCGTCGGCAATCTCGCGCAGCGCAACGACGGGGTTCTTGTCGTCGTCGCGGTCGATCGACAGCGGGGCGCCGGAGGTGATTTCACGCGCACGCTGGGCGGCGAGCAGCACGAGCTCGAATCGGTTTGGGACTTTGACAACACAATCTTCAACGGTGACGCGCGCCATTTCTCTCGACTCTTTAGGAAACTTTGGACCAAGGAATATATGGAGCGTACCGGCACCCGGCAACAAGTGCGTGCGCCGTGCGCTATGCTTGACCGGATGCGCGGCACGCGCCTATATGCCGGTGATGCGAGCTGGCCGGATGGCAGAGTGGCTATGCAGAGGACTGCAAATCCTCGTACAGCGGTTCGATTCCGCTTCCGGCCTCCAGGGGGCTGCGCCCGCGCCGACGGACGCCCCGATCCCCGGTAGCTCAGTTGGTAGAGCGAGCGGCTGTTAACCGCTTGGTCGCTGGTTCGAGTCCGGCCCGGGGAGCCAAAAATGAGAAGGGGTTAGGTTATCATGGCCTAGCCCCTTTTCCATTTCAGGTACCATAATTTCAGGTACCATATAGGTACCAAACGGACGAACCTCGTTGCCTACGATGCCTGCGAGCACTCGGGAGACTTTAGAAGCGTGTTCGTTTGCCCCACCCACGCCCGGGAACGCCGTTATGCGACATGCCACGCGCGGCATTCGCGATGCCACCCAGTCGATCGCGGCGACTTTGGCCACTCCGACACGCCTTTCGGCGCGGAAGCCGAGAAATGGCTCGACTACTACGATTCCGACGTATTCGACGCGCTGTCGATGAAATATGCCCTCGGCCGCATCGCGAACCAGCGCATTTCGCCAATGTCGCATACCGTTAAGCTCTGGAGTTGATCAATTTAGGAATCAAATTTATCGAACGCAGCATAGAGCAGTCAGGCCAATTGCCTAACTGGCCCAATCGGCCGACACGCTCTAATCTCACTATTATACTCTGGGCGAGCTTGCCAGGACGACCGATGATCGATGGCGGGGGCCGGGTGCTGGGCGACGACCGCGGCAAGATCCGGTACGCGTCGCCGATCCCGTGGCAGACGCACGGCCTCGCAGCCGAGTTCGGCCGCCAAGTTCATCGAGCTGGTGCGCCGCACGCACCCCGCGCTCTCGACGGGGCGCGATCATGACCTGCTCACGTTTGGTGACGTTCTTCAGCGACCATATGGCGCAGGAAAAACAGGAAGAGAGCCTGACGGCAGAGGGCTCGCGGAACTCATACGCACCACTACGGCGCCAGAAAAAGCACGCCTGCCGTGGCTGAAACTTGCCCGATTCGGCAACGCTCGGAGCGAAAAGGGCAGCCTGCGTAACGACCGCAACGTCATCGCCGTCTGCGGCATTGAAGCCGACTACGATGGCGAGAAGATCATGTTCGCCGAGGCTGTCGAAATCCTACAGAACGCCGGGGTCGAGGCGATCGTCTACACCTCACCGTCGCACACCGACGCGGCGCCGCGCTGGCGCATCCTGTGTGTGTTCTCGTGTGAACTCTCACCCGATCGCCGGCAGCACATGCTAGGCCGCCTTAATGGCCTCTTCCGCGGCGTCCTCGCTGAAGAAAGCTGGACTCTGTCGCAGGACCTACTATTTCGTCGAGGTTATCGAAGGGACCGCGATCGACCAGCTCGACCAGCTCGATGAGATTTGGTTGGGTAAACGCGATACCCACTCCCGGCGCCTGTCGATTGAAATAGGCCCCGTACGCGACGCCGTTACCTGATCTCGCCCTGATAAAACAGGCAAAACAGGCGCAGCTTCCCACGCTGCCCAGCGTTTGCGGGGTGTGCCGGCGTAAAAGGATCGCGTGATCGCGCACAACAAGAGGGAGAAGGAGCATCGGATCTCGAAATACAAAGTGCGCGGCGACTCAGTCGCATGACCAGCGCTGAGCCGTCGGCCGCCCAACCCAGCCCGATCGAGCGCTGGGTTGATGACGCATCCGGCGTGCTCCGGGCGTCGGGCCCGCCGCTGCTTTTTGGCTTGCGGTTGTGGGCGTCGGTCTGCTTGGCGCTCTACGTCGCGTTCTGGCTCGAGCTCCCAAACGCGCAATGGGCCGGCACTTCGGCGGCGATCGTGTGTCAGCCTCATCTCGGGGCCTCGCTGCGCAAGGGCTGGTTCCGCTTGATCGGCACCGTAATCGGGGCCGTCGCGATCGTCGTGATGACCGCGTGCTTTCCGCAAGACCGTGGCGCCTTTCTCGTGAGCTTGGCGCTGTGGGGCGCCGCATGCGCGCTCGTCGCCACGCTCCTGCGCAATTTTGCGGCCTATGCCGCAGCTCTGGCCGGCTATACGGCCGCGATCATCGCTAGCGACCAGCTCGGCCAGACCGGCGGCCTCAACGGGGAGGCATTCATGCTCGCCGTCTATCGCGCGAGCGAGATCTGCATCGGCATCGTGTGCGCCGGCGTCGTTCTCGCCGGAACGGATTTCGGTGGCGCGCCACGCCGACTCGCCTCCCTGTTCGCCGCCATCTCGGCCGAGATTACGAGTCGGTTCACCGGCACATTGGCTATCGCCGGAGCCCAATTCGAGAGCACCCAGACAATCCGGCGCGAGCTCGTTCGGCGGGCGGTCGCGCTCGACCCGGTGATCGACGAGGCGTTCGGTGAGTCGTCCCAATTGCGGTATCACTCGCCCGTCTTGCAGCGGGCGGTCGACGGTTTATTGGCCGCAATGGCCAGCTGGCGCGCGGCCGCGCTTCTGCTGGCGAGATCGCCGCAGGAGAGGGCTCGGCACGAGGCGGGGACTGTGCTGGCACGAGTGCCGCAGGAGTTGCGATCGGCGTCAGCGCAAGGCGAGCCGGCCCGCTGGATAGCCGACCCCGTCGGGCTGCGCCGGATTTGCGAGCAGGCGGTACGCAGGCTGGTCGCCCTTCCGGCGGACACGCCGTCGCTGCGGCTGCTCGCCGATCAGGCGGCGGAAGTGCTGGCCGGCATCTCGCACGCGCTGAACGGGCTGGCGTTGCTTCTTGCCGATCCCGCTCGACCGGTTCCTCGCCGCGGCGTCGTCCGCCTTCGCATGCCCGATTGGCTCCCTTCTCTCGTCAACGCGGGGCGCGCGTTCGTCGTGATCGGTGCCGCCGAGCTCTTGTGGATCGTTACCGAATGGCCGAACGGCGCGGGGGCCATCACCTTTGCCGCGATCGGCGTCATCCTGCTCGCGCCGCGAGCCGACCAGGCCTACGCTGCAGCGATGAGTTTCACGGTGGGCACCGTCCTCGCCGCCGCTGTCGCAGCGATTATCGCATTCGCAGTGCTGCCGAACACGGAGACCTTTGCCGCGTTCAGCATCGCGATTGGCCTTGTCCTGATACCCGCCGGCGCTCTGATGGCCTGGCCCTGGCAACCGGTGGTGTTTACGGCGATGGCGGCAAATTTTGTCCCGGTTCTCCAGCCCGCCAACCCGATGAGCTACGACACAGTGCAATTTTACAACTCCGCATCGGCCATAGTCGCGGGCCTCTGCGCTGCGGCGTTGTCGTATCGCCTGATACCGCCGCTGTCGCCGGAATTTCGGGCGCGCCGGCTGTTGGCGCTAACCTTGCGCGATCTGCGCCGCCTCGCAGCGGGTCCGATCCCGCGGACGTCGGAAGATTGGGAGGGCCGTATGTATGGCCGGCTCTCGGCATTGCCGGACAAAGCCGAGCCGTTGCAGCGGTCGGAAATGCTGGCGGCGCTGTCCGTGGGGACGGAGATCATCCAGCTTCGGCGTATTGGTCGCCGAATGGGTTTGGGGTCCGAACTGGATGCGGCGCTCGAAGCCTTGCGGCGAGGCGACATTGCGCTCGCGACCGCCGATCTCGACCGGCTCGATGATGCGCTCGCCGCCCGTTCGGGCGCCGCCGCTCTCCGTGCGCGCGGCACCATCCTTGCATTGACCGAGGTGCTCACCCAACATGCCGGTTACTTCGACGCGGGAGCGCCCGGGTGAGGTTCACCGACATCAACCTGTTCGGCGTTTATGTCGCGCCGGTGTCGGTGATGATGGTGGCCGCCTGGGTGGTCACGATCTCGCTGCGGCGGTTCGCCGCCCGTTTCGGCTTGCTGCGCCATGTCTGGCACCCCTCGCTGTTCGTGTTCGCCGTTTATATGATCGTGCTTTCCTCGATAGTCCTCGTCATCGCTGCTCGTTGAGTTCGCGATGTCCGATGTCGAAGCCAAAGCGAAGCGTGGAGCGAAGCTAGACAGTCCGGCAGCCGTCTGGTCGCCCGAGCCGGCTC
>VAZT01000364.1 GCA_005884825.1 Alphaproteobacteria bacterium | reverse complement strand
GGTCGTCACGATGTGCGTCGGCGGCGGCATGGGGGCAGCCGGGCTATTCGAGGTCTTGTGAGATCATCTGCACGCAAGAGGGCCCGTTCGCCAGCATCCAACAAATATAAAATTAACCACGAATAATAGATTGATGCGAGCCAAAAGCTGTTATTTTCATTGGCCAGCTGTGAGGGGGAAACCCTTATGGGCTATACTAAATGGCTGATCACTGCTTTGTTTGCGACCCAGGCAATTACTGCGCATGCAATTGGGGGTGAGCGGGCGGGCTTGCGCGACGCTCCGGCCGTGTCCGGCAAGCTCGCCCATCCAGGCCGTCCAGCGGTCAAGAATGCCGATCCGACGGCGCCGCTCGACCGCGTGGCGATGGCGGTGGATGGAGCGGAGTCGAGCCATGGCACCGACATGGCGATGTGGCGCCCCGATCCGTCGGGACCGCAAGGGCCGATGCAGGTCAGCGAGGCGGCAGCGACGGATGTCGGCGGTGGGGACCGATTCGATTCATTGCAGAACCGCGCGATAGGAAGAGCCTATTTGCTGCAGCTCTACGGGCGATACGGCAATTGGCCCGATGCGATCGCCGCTTACAATTGGGGCATTGGCAAGATGGACGCCTGGGTCAAAGCCGGACGACCCTCCGACCGATTTCTCGTCGGCGTCGCAGCCTATTTGCGGCGCGTCATCCATGAAAGCGGCTTATGCGAGGACGCCGAGCCTGGAGGGCACCGGCAACCGAGCGAAAAGGCGAAGAAGCCCGCGTCGGCGCCGCCGGACACGCTTGTCTACGCTGCATGTTCGGGACCCGGTTGGGCGGGAGCTTCCGGTTTTGGCGGCGGGCCGACTCGATTTTCCCGAAAACTCGACCAGGCGCTGCAGCTGGCCTTGCAGCGTGCGGCGCAGGGCAGGTGATCGGGTGTTAGGCTGCCAACAGCAAACCCGCGATGCGCAAGGCGATATTCCACAGAAAGAGCGACAACGCGATGGTTGACAGCATCGCCGTGTCGGGGGGCAGTGGCTCTTGCAACCGTGTTGTTGCCGCGTGCGCCATCAGGCTCCTCCGCTTGACCCGCACGGCAAAATCCGCGCTCGATGTTGACGAGCAAACATCGTGCCATGCCTTTAATTCCTTGAAAGCACTATGTTCTTTTTCCGATCTACGACAGGCTGTAAAATTTTCCGACGCCACGGGCAAGCCGACCGGATCGTCCGCCCCTGTTCTCCACGTCAACAAATTTGCAAACAAACTCTGATAAAGCTGCGGCCTATCTCCCGTTACGCGCAATACCGGCCTGGCCTATTGACCGCGGAGAAACCGATATGATGGAAATTTTTCTGATCCAGCTGCTGGCTGCGGGCCTTGGCGCCCTCAGTACCGCTTGGGCCGACTGGTCTTATAACGGGGCGCGGATTGGCCGGCGCCTTCACGCGCTCTGGGTTGCCACTTCTATAGCGGTGATTTGCCTGCCGGTCGTGACTTGGACCTCGATCGTATTCCTTGGTTCGGGGCTGCTCGGCCAATTGGCCGCCGGCACCATTGTCGTTGCGGTCTTTCTTTGGGTCTATCGAAACCTGCCGAACTCCCGCCAAATCCGCAAATTTGGGCCGGGCCTTCACGAGGTCCGCGGAGCGACGCCGTTCCCCCCGGCATCCCGGCTCGATGGGTAACAATCCAATTTCGGATCAGCGGCTGCCTTTTGCAGCAACATGCTCAGCCTTGGAAAGGGTCAGCTTCTCGGGGTGGACGATCGTCTTGTTCACCGCCGCGCGCGCCGCGCCGAGATTGGGGAATTCAGCCTCGATTCCTTCCCGCTGCAGCACATAGGACGCAGACATGGCCTTGCCGCTCTTCTGGTCGGCGACCGTGCGCTTGATAATCGTCCAATGGACGCGGCGGCTGCCAGCTTCCTCTGAAATTTCGGTGACGTCCTCGAAACCCCGGTCGACCACCGACTCGAGTGCATAGAGCTTCTGCTCCGGCTTTCTCAATGGAGCTTGCCGGCCTCTTCCCGGCGGCCGGCCGCCCGATCGCCTGTCCCGCTGCCCCCGAGCATCCGGGCTCCGATCCCGTCGATCCGGCCCTCGCGCGCCGGCATCACCCGGCCTCACGGTTCGTTCACGCGGCTGGCGCGCACCATGCCGGCGCGGATCCCCTTCTGGTGCCGCGCGGTCGGGTTCCCGCCGGTTACGCGGACGGCCCGGCCAAGGCCTCCTGACCGTTCCGGGTTGCGACGGTGATGTTCTCTCGGCAGTCGTTTCGGACCCGCTCGGGCTTTGCCCGCCGGGCTCCGGCTGATCGGTCAGACCTGGTCGACCCGCCGGCCGGCGACGCCGGCGGCGGGGGCGGCGTAGCTCACCGGCGACCCCGGGAGCAGGCTGGGCGTGCGTCGGGTCTTCGCCGGGAGTGACCGTCGTCGGGTCCGGGGGACCGCTCTCGCCGGCTGGAACATCGGCGCTCACCGGCGATGGTTGCGACATCTCGCGCGGCGGCCCGCGACGGCGGCGGCGATGGCGCCGGGGTTTTGGCGCCTGAGCGTCGCCCGCGGTATCTCCCTGCGCATCAACCTGCGTGTTCTGAACCGTATCGCCCGCGAGGGGCGTCCCTTCAGGTGTGGTTTGATCCCCTCCCGCTGCCCCTGGCGAAGCAGCCGCCGGCGGGGGTCGCCGCCGGCGCCGCCGCCGCCGGCGTGGTTGCTGCGTTTCGCCGTTTTGCAATGACGGGCCGGCCGGATTGGCGCCCTCCGGGGCGTCCGCGACGGTTGCACTCGGGGTTTCGCTCTCTACACTTGCCGTGGGAGCGCTGGGCTGATCGTCGGAAGAATGCGGCATCGGGGCGTTCCTCGAGCGGCGATATAATTTCCTGTGACGGTACCACGACCTGCGGAGTGTCGCGATGTCAACTCGCCAGGTCAGAGTCGGAGTTAGTAATGCAAGGCCGAGCCCTTAACTGCAGCGTAATCGCCCCAAGCGTTATTGGTGGCGCGATGCTTCCCCATGCCCCGCAATTCTTCACGATGCCCGAAACCGAGGATCGCGACACGGTCGAGCGGGTCCGCGGGATAGCGGCTGAAATCGGCGACAGGCTGAAGGCCTTGAAGCCCGATCTCTGGATCATCTTTTCGAATGATCATGCCGAGCAATTCTTTCATCAGGCGGCGCCGCCTTTCACGATCCATGTCGGGGACGCGGCCGAGGGCGCCTTCGCGGGCCGGAATTTCCGCTGGAAGGTTCCGAGCGAGATCGGTTTGGAACTCGTTCGGCAGCTCTATCGCCAGGGCTTCGACCCGGCCTTCACCAGCGTTGCGAAGATCGATTACGCGATGGGCATCCCGCTCACCCATCTCGGCGTCGAGGACCCGGTCCTGCCGATCTACGTCAATGCCTACCTGCCGCCGCAGCCGGCGATGGAGCGCTGTTATGCCTTTGGCCAGGCGGTGGCGCGGATCGTTTCCGCGATGGGATTGAGGACAGCGGTCGTGGCGAGCGGCGGAATGTCGCATTTCCCCGGAACCGAGCGTTATCCTCACCCGGAGCTCGCCTGGGACGAGGCGGTCATGGCTCAGCTCCGCACCGGCAACCTGAAATCGCTGATCGGCTGGGACGAAGCCGCGCTCGACGAGGCCGGCAATGTCGAATTGCGCTGCTGGGCGGCCGCCGCCGGCGCATTCGGTGAACGCAGGCCCGATGTCGCCGCCCTGGAACCGAGCTGGCATCACAACTACGCCTCGCTCGGATTTTTCACGCCACCGCCCGAGGCCCCCGATCCGCATTATCCCGCAATCAAGCCGGATCTGGTCGAACTGACGACCGCTCTGCACGGATTGGCGCATGATGAAGATAGGCGCGCCGAATATCTCGCCGATGCCGGAACCTATGCCGGCCATTTTCGGCTGACCCCGCGACAGCGGGCTGCTTTGCTCGGGCTCGACACGCAGGCGCTGGTGAAGATGGGCGTCCATCCATTGGTCGCATTCCTCGCCAACATGCAAGTCGAACGGCAACGCAGGAGCTGAGCGCGGAGCTTACTGGCTCGATACGAGCCGGCTGACGTTCAGCACCGCAATCGGGCGGCTGAGGCCTTTCAACGCAATATCGCCGAGGTGCTCCAGCTCGGCTATTTTGTCGATCGCCGCTGCCACTCGCTGCGTCACCAGAATCTGGCCGTCCTTGGCTTCGGCGCACAGCCGGGCGGCCACATTGGTTACAGTGCCCATTGCGGTGTAGTCGAAACGACCCTCGAACCCAATCCTCCCCAATGTGGCATAGCCTTGGGCGATCCCGACGCCGAAGCCGATTTCGTGACCACGCGCCGTCCATGAGCGAGCAAGCGAAGCTGCAGCGTGACGCATATGGATCGCGAGTCGAACCGCGCGGAGGGCGGGATC
>VAZT01000363.1 GCA_005884825.1 Alphaproteobacteria bacterium | reverse complement strand
TCGGCCTGGGGATACTCGCACCACGTCAGGATTGGCCGCGAGGTCGGCCTCTCGGTGGACGACATCCGCGCCGTCGCCGAGGAGACCGCCGGCCGCCGCACCGGGCTCGAACCTCTAGCAAAGACAGTGTTGCGGGCTGCCCGCGAGATGACCACGGGATTGGTAGTCGCCGACAGCACCTTCGCCGCGTTGCGGCAGGAGCTGGACGACGAGCGGCTCACCGACCTGATGGTTACGATCGCCTATTATAACGGCCTTGTGCGTTTGCTCGAGACGATGCAAGTGGACGTCGAGGAAGATTACCTCCCCTATCTGGACGAGTTTCCACTGCCCCGAAGCTGAGCGGAAGTCCCGTCAGCGGCTCGCCAAGGCGCGGGCGAGCTGGCTCACCGCTTCCTGATGCTTCTCGTTTCTGATTTCGGCAAAGTTGCGGGCGATCTCCAGCAGCATGCGCTGATGGGGGGTGATCTGCCGCGGCCCTTCTTGGCCGATGCCCTCGTAAAAATAAGTAATCGGAGCGCTCAACGCGCGCGCAATCTCGAACAGCCTTCCAGCCGAGACGCGATTGATGCCGCGCTCGTATTTGTGAGCCTGTTGATACGTCACGCCGATCATCTCGGCGAGCTGCTGCTGGGTCAGGCCCAACATGATGCGGCGTTCGCGGATCCGGCTTCCGACATGATCGTCGATCGTAGCGGTTGACCGCCCTCTCTTCGGTTTGGCCATCGTTTTCACCCGTGCAAGAATTCCTACGACGTGCAGATCGTCGCCTGCTCCATATCCGTTAACGCGATAAAGTCCGGCAAATTCCGATTCTTCAACGCAGCGGCCAGAATAGAACGATCAAAGGAACGCCGATCCCGACGACAATCAGCGAAAGCGGCAGCCCCAATTTCCAGTAATCCGCGAAGTGGTATCCGCCAGGTCCCATAACAAGAGTGTTTGATTGATGACCGATCGGCGACAAAAAATCTGATCCCGCGCCGAGCGCAACCGCGATCAAGAAGGGATCGATCTTGTACCCCAAGTTTTGGGCCAGCTCGGCCGCGATCGGGCCCATGACCAGAACGGCGGCGGCGTGATGCAGGATCGGCGTCACCAGCATCGTCACCGCGAGAATTACCGCAAGGACGCCATAGGCGGGCAAATGCGCCGCGAATCCCGAAACGAGGCCAGCGAGCAGGTCCGTCGTGCCGGTGCTCTTGACCGCCTCGCCGATCGGGATCAGCGCGCCGATCATGATCAGAATCGGCCACTCGACCGCCGCGTAAAGCTCGGTAAGGCTGAGCAAACCGAGAAGAGCGATCGCCAGCGCGGCGGCAACAAAAGCGATCTCGGCCGGGACAATTCGGAACGCCGCCGCAGCCATCGCCGCGGCCAGTATCGCGACCGGCAGCACCAGCTGCCGGCGCCGCCCGAGCCGCAACTGGCGCTCGGCGAGAGGCAGACAGCCGAGAGCCGCCAAGGTGTCGTAGATCGCTGCGCGGCGCCCTTGGAAGACGATCGCATCGCCGAGCTGGAATTTGAGCCGGCGGAGCCGGACCGCGCTCTGCCGCCCGCGGCGGCTGACCGCCAGGATATTTACGCCGTACCGTTCGCGCAGATGCAAATCTGCGGCTGAACGGCCGATCAGCACCGAATCGGCGGTGACGACCGCCTCCACCGTGGCGAGCCTGTTCGGGTCCGCTTCGGCGGGCACGAGAGCGGCTTCCTCTTTTAATGTCGTGTCCTCGCCTTCGATGCGTGCCGTCGCCTCGGGCAGCTCATGGTTGCCGGCGACCTCGAGCTTGCCATCGACAACGAACTGATCGAGCGCTTGCGGATCTGCTTCGACCACGAGCACATCGTCCGGGAGGACGGTCCAGCTGCCGGCCGGTACGTATCGCCGGTACTCGTCTCGAATAATACCGACGATCGCCACGTCGCCGCCTGCTGCGTCCTCGAGTTCGAGGACCGTGCGTCCGGAGAACGGAGATCCCGGTCCCACCTTGAGCTCGCTCGTGTAATCCTCGATCTTGAATGTGGCCTCGGCAGCCGCGGAGCGACGCCCGCGCGGTATCAGCCGCCAGCCGAAACTCAAAAAGACGACCCCGCAGAGCGCGGTTCCAAACGCGACCGGGAAAAAATCGAACATGTGAAAGGGCGCGCCTTCGAGCTGCTGCCGCACCGTCGCGGTCAGCATGTTCGGAGACGTGCCGATCAACGTCATCGAGCCGCCCAGCAGAGATGCGAAGGCGAGCGGCATCAGAAATTCCGAAGGCGACCGGTCGTTGCGCCGAGCCACCTGGAAGGCCACCGGCATAAAAATCGCCAGCGCCCCGACATTCTTTACAAAAGCTGAAAGAGCGGTGACGCAGGCAACCAGAACCCCGACCTGCAGGGAGGATGACCGCAACAGCGGGGTCAACCAGCGGACGAGGACCTCGACGGCGCCCGACCGGGCGATTGCGGCACTGACGATCAGCGCACCCCCGATCAGCGGCACGACCGGATTCGAAAAGCCGGAGAACGCATGATCGGCGGGGACGATGCCGCCGAGCACCGCGGCAAGCAGCGCCAGCAATGCGACGAGGTCGTAACGCAGCCTGTCCCACAGGAACAGGAAGATCATGCCGCCCAAGACGGCAAGAGAGACGATTTGGTCGCGGCTCACGGTGCCGTACTAGGTGCTAGGAGCGTCTCGGCCGCGTGCCGGGTTATCAATCCCACGAGGCGTCCGCCGGCGTCGAGAACCGGCATCTGCTCGATCCGGTGCTCGGCCATTCGTTCGGCGACGTCCTCTGCAGTGTCCTCCTCGGTGCATGTGAAGAGCGAAGAGGACATCACCTGCGATACCGGGGTGGCCGTAGGATGGAGACCCGCAGCCACCAACCGGATCAGGATGTCGCGAATGGTCAAGAGCCCGGCGACGCGGTCCTCGGCCCCGACGAGGATTACCCGGGTATCGATGTCGGCGATTGCCCGCGCGGCGTTCTGCACGGTGTCCTCGGCTGGAACGAGCGTCACATCCCGCAGCATCAGCTCGGAAACCCGCATTCACCAGACCTCTCGATTGCCCCGCAGGGTTAACACCGTGGCAAGGGCAGTGTCTCGGGTCTTAGTATCGCGATCGATCCGGCGATTTGAGAGGATACGATGACCGAACCGGTTGGCCTCGCCCGCGGCCTCACCAATTACGGCGACCCCGATTTTGCACTGTACCTGCGGCGCTCCTTCGCCCGCTCGATGGGATATTCGACCGATCTTCTGGCGCGGCCGGTGATCGGCATCGCCGACACTTTTTCCGGCTTCAACAATTGCCACCGGCACTTCCCCGAGCTGATCGAGGCGCTCAAGCGCGGCGTGCTGGCGATGGGCGGGTTGCCGCTGACCTTTCCGACGATTTCGCTAGGCGAGGTGTTTCTGAGCCCGACCAGCCTGATGTTCCGCAACCTGATGGCGATCGACACCGAGGAGATGATCCGCGCCCAGCCGATGGATGCCGTCGTGCTGGTCGGTGGTTGCGACAAGACCGTGCCGGCTCAGCTGATGGGCGCGATCTCGGCGAACCGGCCCGCCATCGGGCTCGTCGCCGGTCCGATGCTGACAGCGCGCTGGCACGGCGAACGGCTCGGCGCCTGCACCGATTGCCGCCGCTTCTGGGCGAGGTACCGCGCCGGCGAGATCGACCGCGACGAGATTGGCGAGGTCGAAGGCAATCTCGCAACCACCGCGGGGACCTGCGCGGTGATGGGGACAGCAAGCACGATGGCGTCGATCGCCGAGACGCTCGGCATGATCCTGCCCGGCAGCGCGGCGATCCCGGCGGTCCACGCCGACCGGCTGCGCGCCGCCGAGGCGACCGGCCGCGCCGCTATGCAGCTCGCCGGCTCCAAACTGACGCCCGATCGGATCGTGACGCCTGACGCGATCGAGAACGCGCTGCGGGTGCTGATGGCGATCGGCGGCTCGACAAATGCCGTATTGCATTTGACCGCGATCGCGGGACGGGCCGGAATCGATCTCAATCTCAGGCGGCTCAACGAGATCAGCGAGACGACGCCGGTTTTGGTCGATCTGAAGCCGACCGGCCCGCACTACATGGAGGATCTGTTCGCCGCCGGCGGCATCGGCGCGGTGCTGCGGGAGTTGAAACCGCTGCTGCACCTGGATTGCATGACGGTCGCCGGTGAAACCTTGGCGGAACGGCTTGCCGCGCCGGACGGTCCGGTCGACCGAGCCGTCGTCAAATCTTTGAGCGATCCGCTGCAACCCAAAGACGGGCTCGTCGCGCTGTTCGGCTCGTTGGCGCCAAAAGGTGCGATCTTCAAGCGCTCGGCCGCCGACCCGAAACTGTTCGAGAAGGAGGGGCGCG
>VAZT01000426.1 GCA_005884825.1 Alphaproteobacteria bacterium | reverse complement strand
TGCCGTCGTCGCACTGCTGCTCGGGGTCACCGGCTGCAATCCGGTCGACACTTGGCGTGACCTGACCGGGGTCAGCCGGAACGACCCCGACCCCGATACGACGCCGAACACCAAAAACCTGGCTGCCGGAGAGGCGTCCGACTATCCCAATCTGGCAACGGTGCCACCACCGCCGGAGCGGGCTTTGACCGCCGCCGAACGGGAGAAACTGACCCAAAGCCTGATCGCCGACCGGACAAATGCGCGACACACGGACGAACAGCTGCGCGCCGGCTTTTCCCCGGTCGCGGCCGCACCGCCGCCGCCTCCGGGCGAGCCCGGGGCTCAGCCGGAGCAAGTTGCCACTGCTCCGCCGTCCTCCCCAACGCCCTCCCCATCCGCCCTCGTGGGGGCTCCATCCGCTGCGTCGGCGCGTAACGGCGCCGCCGCCGAAAAACCGGCCAAGCTACTCCCGAGCCTGTCGGCCGAGCCGGCGTCTGCGAGCGCAGCGACCGGCGCCGGCGCTGCCGGTGAAAAGCCCGCCCTGCCGCCGGCGGGGGCCCCTCGAACTGCACGCGCCGGCGGCAAGACGCTCGCGGAACCCGGACAAGGCCTGCGCAAGCAGGGAGAGCCGCCCGAGCCAGGGCCGATGGAGTCGAGCCTCGAGGTACCACAGGCGCGAGCGACCCCGGAGCCCGAGCAGATCCAGCCCGCGCCGCCGCCGCCGCAATTGCCTCCCACTCCGAAAGCTGCGACGACACCGCCTGCGATGCCGGGCGGGCTCGCTGCGGGAGGGGCTCTCGCGCCAATGCCGTTGCCCGAAGCCAAGAGCTCCGCTGGCTACGAGCCGCCGCCGGCTGCACCGGAATTGCCGCCCGCGCCGCCGACCCGCACCGCCGCGGCCGGTCCCGGCAAAGGCGGCGCAAAACCGCCTGCGCGGGTCGGCACTCCCGTTGCCGAGATCAAGTTCGGCGCCGATTCGACCACGCTGACCGACAAGGATAGGCAAACCCTCGAAAGGGTCCTGCCGGTCTATCAGCAGAACCCGGGCAAGGTTCGCATCGTCGGCTACGCCGGGGCGGGAACCGGCGCAGTCGAGCAGCTGGATAGTTACCGGACTGCTCTCGACCGCGCTCAAGCGGTCGCTTCCGCTCTAACCAAGGCGGGGATACCATCTGACAAGATCCAGGTCGAGGCGGCTCCGCACGGGCAGAATTCCGGCGAAAGCCGCGCCGAGGTGCTGCTCGAACACTGAAGCGGACCCCGCCGGAAAGTCTGCCGAGTTCTCGCACTGGGGTGGCTTCCAGGCGCGATTCTGCGAAACGCTATCGAAAAATTGACGCCAGACCGCTACAAAGAGCCGGGACGCCCGCCGCCCACTCGCGGCGGCTCCTGCGTTTCGCACATCGCATCCGGGTTGCCGTCGTGAAACCGCCGTTCAAGATCGCCATCGCCGGTCTCGGCACCGTTGGGTCAGGCGTCCTACAGCTGCTTGACCGGCAGGCCGACCTGCTGGCTCAGCGCGCCGCCCGCCGCATCGTCGTCGCCGCGGTGTCGGCACGCGATCGCCGGCGCGATCGCGGCGCCGACCTCTCGGCGGTGCGCTGGTACGAGGACGCGGCGGCGATGGCGGCCGACCCCGAGGTCGACGTTGTCGTCGAGTTGATCGGCGGCGCGGACGGCATCGCACGGCAGGTTCTCGACACTGCCCTCGACCATGGCAAGCACGTCGTCACGGCGAACAAGGCATTGATGGCGCATGACGGGACGAGGCTCGCTGCGCGGGCGGAGGAGAGGGGGCTCATTCTCGCATTCGAGGCCGCAGTCGCCGGCGGCATTCCGGTCATCAAAGGGCTGCGCGAGGGCCTCGCCGGCAACCGGCTGGAGCGCGTCTACGGCATCCTCAACGGCACGTCGAACTACATCCTGACGACGATGCGCGAGAGCGCGCACGAATTCGCCGAAGTCCTGGCGGAAGCGCAAAAGCTCGGCTATGCCGAAGCCGATCCGAGCTTCGACATCGACGGCATCGATGCGGCGCACAAGCTGGCGATCCTGGCGAGCGTGGGTTTCGGCCGCCCGGTCGATATCGCCGGGGTCTACGCGGAGGGGATCCGCCACGTCTCGCGGCTCGACATCGACTTCGCCGAAGAGCTTGGCTACCGCATCAAGCTGCTCGGCATCGCGCGGCTGACCGAGGACGGGCTCGAGCAGCGCGTCCATCCGTGCATGGTGCCGCGGGCGACGCCGATCGCCGCCGTCGAGGGGGTCTACAATGCCGTCGTCGCCGAAGGCGACTTCGTCGGCCGCGTCGTATTGCAGGGGCGCGGTGCGGGCGCCTTTCCGACGGCTTCGGCGGTCGCCGCCGATCTCGTCGACATCGCGGCCGGCCGACACGTGCCGACGTTCGGGCTCCACACCGCAAATTTGCGTGAGATTCCAGGGGTGCCGATCGAAGGGCACCACGGCGCCTACTACATCAGGCTGTGGCGCGCCTCAATGTAGCGGACGGTGCCCGATTTCGAGCGCATGACGACGGAATGTGTCGAGGCGCCGCCGGCAAAGCGGCGCACCCCGCGCAGCATCGTGCCGTTGGTGACGCCGGTAGCGGCGAACATCACGTCGCCCGAGGCGAGGTCGAGCAATTTGTACTTGCGATCGAGGTCGGTGACGCCGAGGCGGCGGCGCTCTCCGCCTCGCGGCTGATGGGGCGGGGCGATGAGAAGGCCGCCGATCAGGCGGCGGTCGATGCGATGCGGGAAGCACTGAACAGCCTCGCGATCGCCGGCACCGTCGTCATTGGCGAGGGCGAGCGCGACGAGGCGCCGATGCTCTATATCGGCGAGAAGGTCGGCAGCGGGAACGGTCCGCCGATCGACATCGCGCTCGATCCGCTGGAGGGGACGACGATTACCGCGAAAGGCGGTGCCAACGCGCTGGCGGTGATCGCGATGGCCGACGCCGGCGGGTTTTTGAACGCGCCCGACGTCTACATGGACAAGATTGCGGTCGGCGGCGGATTGCCGGATGATCTGGTCGATCTCGACGAGCCGCCATCGGCCAACCTGAAAAACCTGGCCCGGGCGAAGAAGGTCGAGGTCGCCGATCTCGTCGTGTGCATTCTCGACCGCCCGCGCCACGCCGAGCTGATCGCCAAAGTGCGCGAAGCCGGGGCCCGGATCACGCTGATCTCGGACGGCGATGTCAGCGGCGTCATCGCCACCTCGGAACCGGAGACCGGCATTGACATGTATGTCGGCTCGGGCGGCGCGCCGGAAGGCGTGCTGGCGGCCGCTGCATTGCGCTGCATCGGCGGGCAGATGCAAGGGCGGCTGCTGTTCCGCAACGACGACGAGCGCGGCCGCGCCCATCGCCTCGGCATCACCGACCTCGACCGGAAATACAAACTGCTGGACCTCGCCTCGGGCGACGTGATGTTTGCGGCGACCGGGGTCACCAACGGCACGATGCTGCGCGGGGTGCGCCGTTTCCCCGGGGGCGCCTCGACGCATTCGGTCGTCATGCGCTCGAAGTCCGGCACCGTCCGTTACGTCGAGGCGCGGCACGACTTCACACGCAAGCAGAGCTTCGCACCGTTCGCCCGCTAACCGACATGGTGATTCTCGCCGAACGCCCTACCGCGTCCTTCCCGCGACAGCGGGAACCGAGGGCCAACAAGCACATGCGCGGGACCCTGGACCCCCGCTTTCGCGGGGGTGACGATAAGAGCATGAGAGGCTTGGGTTAGGCACACACATGGATGACGGCGCGGGGGGCGCCGAGGCCTTTGCCGGGGTGGTGTTGGGGGTCGAGCGGTCAGTGTGCGGCCGGCGTTGGCGCCTGCGCAACGGCGATGCACGACTTGGAGAAGCGATCGCCGAGCGGCTCGGGGTGCCCGAGATCGTCGGGCGGCTCTTGGCGCAGCGCGGGATTGATCTGGACCATGCGCCCGGCTTCTTGGCGCCGCGCTTGCGCGACCAGCTGCCCGATCCCTCTCATCTGCGCGGCATGGATGTTGCCGTGGGGCGGCTCGTCCGCGCGGTGCATGACGGCGAGACCATCGGCGTCTTTGGCGATTACGATGTAGACGGCGCGACCTCGGCCGCGTTGCTGACGCGGTACTTTGCGGCGACCGGGACGCGTACACGGGTTTATGTCCCGGATCGGTTGCGCGAGGGCTACGGCCCGAATACCGCGGCCCTGCTGAGCCTGCGCGACGAGGGCGTGCGCGTTGTCGTAACCGTCGATTGCGGCACGACGGCCCATCTGCCTCTGGCGGATGCCGCAGAGGCCGGGCTCGAGGTGATCGTCATCGATCATCACGTCGCCGAACCGTTGCTGCCGCGGGCGGTCGCGGTCGTCAACCCGAACCGGCTCGACGAGAGCAGTCCGCACGGCGCGTTGGCGGCGGTCGGGGTCGCTTTTTTGTTGGCTGTCGCGGTCAATCGCGAGCTGCGCCGGGCCGGCTGGTACGATGCCGCCCGAACCGAGCCGGACCTGTTGCAATGGCTCGATCTGGTGGCGCTCGGCACAGTCTGCGATGTGGTTCCGCTCGCCGGCGTCAACCGGGCTCTCGTCGCCCAGGGAACCAAGGTCGCGCGGCGGCGCGACAACCCCGGCCTCGCCGCGCTGGCCGCCGTGGCCGGCATCGGCGAACCCATTGACACCTATCATCTCGGCTTTGTGCTCGGCCCTCGGGTCAATGCCGGCGGGCGGGTCGGCGGCGCCGATCTCGGCGCGCGCCTGCTTGCAACCGACGATCCGGCGGTTGCCGCCGAGCTTGCGGCGCGTCTCGACGCCTACAACCGCGAGCGCCGCGAGATCGAGGCGCGCACCTTGGAGGCGGCAATCGGCCTGGTCGAAGGATCGCCGCAATCGCCGGTCCTCGTCTTTGCCGCGGCCGAGAATTGGCACCCCGGGGTGATCGGGATCGTCGCTGCACGCCTCAAAGAGCGTTACGAGCGCCCGGCTTGCGTCGTCGCGCTCGCCGATGGCATCGGCCGAGGTTCGGGCCGCTCGGTCGCCGGACTGCCGCTCGGCCCGGCGGTCATCGCGGCGCGCCAGGCGGGGCTGCTGATCAATGGCGGCGGCCACGCAATGGCGGCGGGTTTCACGGTCGCAGCGGAAAAGTTGGCCGCGCTGGAGTCCTTTCTGATTGAACGGCTGGGCGACGGCATCGGCAACGAGCCGCTGGTTCCCGAGCTGCGCGTGGACGGGATGCTGTCCATCGCTGCGGCACAGGGCGAGCTGATCGACCATATCGCGAGGCTGGCGCCGTTCGGCGCGGCCAACCCGGAACCCCGCTTTGTTTTCCCCGGTGTTCGCGTGCTCTATGCCGAGGCGGTCGGGACCAGCCATCTGCGCTGCACCCTCGCCGATCCGCTCGACAATGTTCGGTTGCGGGGGATCGCTTTCCGCGCCGCGGGAACGCCGCTTGGTCAATTCCTCGCCGAGACGCGAGGCGTCGCGATCCACCTTGCCGGCCACCTCAGGCGCGACAGCTGGCGCGGCGGCGACGCCGTGCAGGTGGCGATCGAGGATGCGGCGCCAGCTGTCGCCGGATAGCAGCTGTTCCGCCGGGCAAAACTCTTTCCCGGCCCCGCCATAAATGCGTAATCTCCTGGCGGAGACTTGTTCGGCCCCGGACGTTGACGGCAATTCGTGCATCGGTCAGCGTCCGCCCGATCCAACAGGAGGAAAGAGATGAGCGAAGTCGACGGCGCCACCTTGATGGCAAGGAGCCTCAAACAGCAGGGCATCGACCATTTGTTCGGAGTCGTCGGGTTTCCCGTCGGGCCGATCGCCGCGGCCGCGCAAAAGGAAGGCGTCGCCTATATCGGGATGCGCAACGAGCAGGCCGCCTCTTATGCGGCGCAAGCCTATGGCTATCTGAAGGGCCGCCCGGGCGCCTGCATCGTCGTGACCGGCCCCGGCGTCGTACACGGCCTCGCCGGCCTTGCCAATGCACAGCAGAATTGCTGGCCGATGATCCTGATCGGCGGCGCGTCGGAGACCTATCGCGGCGGCATGGGCGCCTTTCAGGAGGAGCGCCAGGTATTGATCGCCTCGCCGTTCTGCAAATTCGCGCACGCGATCGATACCGTCGCGCGCATCCCCTGGTATGTCGAGATGGCGACCAGGAACGCGATCTATGGCCGTCCGGGCGCCACCTATCTCGATTTTCCCGACGACATGATCACCGGCAAAGTCGACGAGGATAAGGTCGTCCAAGTCCGGCGATGCCCCGACCCGCCGCGCATGGTCGCGCCGCCGGAAAACATCGAGGAGGCCCTCAACCTGCTCGAAAAGGCCGAGCGGCCGCTCGTCCTGGTCGGCAAAGGCATGGCCTGGTCCCGCGCCGAGGACGAGGTGCGCACCTTCATCGAGCGCACGCAGATCCCGTTTCTGCGTTCGCCGATGGGCAAGGGCGTGATGCCGGACGACCATCCGCTGTCGGTCGCAGCGGCGCGCACCTTGGCGTTGCAGAACGCCGACGTCGTGTTCCTGATGGGCGCCCGCTTCAACTGGATCTTCCATTTCGGCCAGCCGCCGCGTTACGCGCCGGACCTCAAGGTCATCCAACTCGACATCGCGCCCGAGGAGATCGGCCACAACAAGGAGACCGAGGTGGCCTTGGTCGGCGACGGCAAGGCGATCGTCGGGCAGCTCAACGCCGCACTCGCCGGCCGCCAGTGGTTCCATCCGAAGGACACGCCGTGGCGCCAGATGATCACCAAGAAGGCGGAAGAGAACGCGGCGCAGATCCGGCCGCAGGTCCACGACGACGAGGCGCCAGCCAATTACTTCCGCGCGCTTCGCGATGTCGCCGCGTGGATGCCGAAGAACGCGATCCTGAGCGCCGAGGGTGCGGGCACGATGGATATCGGCCTCACCCAGTTGAATGTCGCCAACGCCCGTTCCTGCCTCAACGCCGGCACCTACGGCACGATGGGGGTGGGCCTGGGGCAGGCGATCGCGGCCGCCGTCGCGGAGCCCAGCCGGCCGGTCATCCACCTCTCCGGCGACTCGGCGATCGGCTTCTCGGGCATGGAGATGGAGACGCTCGTCCGCTACAACTTCCCGGTCAAGATCGTCGTATTGAACAATGGCGGCATCGGGCCCGGCATGCCCGAGATCCCGGACAACCCGATGTTCAACATGAAGCCGAACTCGCTCAT
>VAZT01000425.1 GCA_005884825.1 Alphaproteobacteria bacterium | reverse complement strand
CATTGATGCAAGCCTCGGATTTCATTATCGCGAATCTGACCCCGTTCCGAGGACCCAGCGCCGATATCGGAGTTGCTTTTGAGCTCGGGATAACGATTGGCATGGGCAGACCCGCGTTTGGGTACACCAACGACCCCCGCAATTTGCTCGATCGGCTTCGGCAATTGCATCAAGTGACAGAGAAGGTTGGGAAGAGGCCTCGATGGTGCGACCGGGCGGGTATGACGGTCGAGGATTTCGGCCTGTCCGATAATTTGATGATCGCCTGCGCCTTGCATGAATCGGGATTGCCGATTGTACGCCGGCAAATTCCACGCGAGCGACTCTATACAGACCTCGAAGGGTTTGCCGAATGCTTGTACTTCGCCCGTGAGCACTGGACCTACGCTAGCGGATGAGCGGTAGCGCCGTTGCGGGAGAAGCCCGGTCTTTAGCCAGATCGCGCACGCTGCCGGTGCTGTCGCTGGCACGAAGATGGCCCGCGACACGCGTCGCTATCTCGCTCTGGCAGACGATTTCTCCAGCCGCAGCCGTGCCGCCTGGTCGTGATCGGTGGGCTGAGCGGCGCGGGCAGGTCGATCTTGGCGGCCGGCCTCGCTCCCGAGCTCAGCTTGTGCCCGTCGCCCGTCTGCTGCGCAGCGATGTAAAACGCAAGCTGCTGCTGGGCGCGAATCCAGAGGAACGGCTGCCAGCCACCGCCGATACTCGCGAGGCTTCGGCCCGTGTCTACGACGCGGTGCGCCGGAAGGCAGCGGTGGGGCTCGGTGCCGGGTATACGGTCATAATAGACGCGGTGGCGCTGACGGCGGAGGAACGCAATTCCTTTGCCGAGCTCGCTCGTGTCGCCGCCGTCCCATTTTCGGGCCTCTGGCTCGAAGCGAAGCCGGGAGCAATGGCGGACCGCATCCGCGGACGGATTCGTGACGCATCCGACGCATCCGCGGAAGTGCTAGCCGAGCAGCTGCGTCACGACACAGGGAGATCGACTGGGTGCGCATCGACGCCGGGGTGGGGCGGAGGATTGTCTCGCCGCCGCCCGGCGCGCGATAGCTGCGGGATAAGAGCGCTTCACCCCCACAAACGCGAGGAAGCGATGCGCGCGCCTTCGGCCAGCGCCGCCAGCTTTGCCCAGACGACGGACGGGGCGACGGCATTGTTGACAAAGGCGAAGGTCGCAAAACCGCAATCGGCGCCGGCTATCACCCGCTCGCGCCCGACAATGTCGGCGTATTGGCAGATCCGCTGCGCGATGAGCCGCGGATGCTCGACAAAATTGGTGGTCGAGTCGATAACTCCGGGGATCAGGATCTTGTCGTCGGGGATTTTCGCGCTGCGCAGATCCTCCCATTCATGCGCATGGCGCGGATTGGCCGCTTCGAACGACAATCCGGCCGGCCGCGCCCGCATAACCACGTCGAGGATCTTGGCGAGCGGGATGTCGTGGGTGTGCGGACCTTCGTAATTTCCCCAGCACAGGTGCATGCGCATCGCTTCCGGCGGGATATTGGCGGTCGCCTGGTTGAGCGCGGCGATGTTGCGCTCGGCAATGCGCAGGAACTCGCCGTCCGACAGGTGCTGATACTGGTTATGCCGTGCCGAGCCTAGATCGGGCGCATCGATCTGCAGGATGAAACCGGCCTTGGTGATCGCTTCGTATTCCTCCTTCAGGGCATTGGCCAGCGCGTCGACATAGGCGTCTTCGTCGCGGTAATAACGGTCGGGCACGAATTTTGTAAGCACCCCGGGTGAGGCGGCGTTCATGAACGCCTCGGCCGGCTCTGCCGCGGCGCACGCCGCCGCGAGATTTTGCAGGTCGGTTTCCAGCGGCGCCCGGTTCGTGTAGGCGACCGCGCCGGTGCAGCACGGCACCGCGTCGCGGCTGAACCATGCGGTGCCGCCGCGCGCCTCGTTGAGGCGCTGCATAAAGTCGGGGTGGTCGAGCAGGTCGCGGTGAGCCGCGGTCTGGGGCGGCTTCTCGACCTCACTGCCGCGGAACGCCGTGATGCCCGACAGCCGATGACGGATATAGAAGGTGTAGGAGATCTTGCCGAGCTCGCCGTCACAGACGCTGTCGATGCCGGCTGCGACTTGCTTTTGGACGACCTCGCGCACCGCGAAGGCAAGACACGCGTCGAACTCCGCTTGGTCGAACGCGCGGCCGGTTTCGCGCGCCTCCAGGAACTCCAATAGGTCGGAGGGCCGCGGCAGGCTTCCGACGTGGGTGGTGAGAATCCGCTCGGTGCTCGTCTTCATCACAGCAGCCCCGCTGCTCACGATCGTCTCGCCACAACATAGTCGGGTAGGGAGAAAAGCGCAGCGTATTCCGCCGCTTCGATCATGACGACAGCGATCGGTCGCGTCCGACAATTCGGCGTGGCCCAGCATGCCGGAAATCCGATGGGTAGGATCTCTCCGAATTAACGATTTGACCTGCACTTACCCGCCGTTATGCACATCGAAGCTTCCCCGCGCTGGCGAGACACTGCCAAGCCCCGCGCAGAACCGGGTTTCGGCGGCGGCAGGCGCGCCTCGTTGAAGGGTGCCCGGCTGATCGCGGTGCTTGTACGGCGTCGCCGGTAAAGGCACGCTTCCTGCAACGGTCCGTCGAGGACGACGACCAAAGGGGAGGCGCATGCAAACCGGTCCGGCAATCGAGACAGAAGACAAGGACCTTCCACTTCGCGAAGACATCAGGCTGCTCGGCCGCATCCTCGGCGACACGATACGCGAGCAGAGCGGCGATGCAGTTTTCGACACCGTCGAGAATATCCGGCAGAATTCGGTCCGCTTCCGCCGAGACGAAGATCTGACGGCGCGACGCGATCTCGAAGCCACACTGAATTCTCTGAAGCCGAAGGACGCGCTGCAGATCATCCGCGCCTTCGGCTTTTTTTCGCACCTCGCCAATATCGCCGAGGATCAACACCATATCCGCAGGACGCGCGCCCACTCGCTGAGCTCCGCGATGCCTCGCCAGGGCACAATTGCGCATTCCCTCGCCCGCATTTGCCAGGCCGGCATCCCGCCGGCGCGTCTCGACGGCTTTTTTGCCGGCGCCATGGTGGTGCCGGTTTTAACTGCACATCCGACCGAAGTTCGGCGCAAAAGCACGATCGACCGCGAGATGGAAGTGGCCGAGCTGATCGCGGAACGCGACCGGTCCTCTCCGACCGCGGCTGAACTGGCTGCGAACGAAGCGGCGCTGCGTCGCGCCGTGCTGACCTTGTGGCAGACCAATCCGCTGCGCAGCACCCGCCTGCGTGTAATCGACGAGGTGGCCAACGGCCTTTCCTATTACGATCATACTTTCCTCGCGGGATTGCCGCGGTTCTACGCGGATTTGGAAGAGGAGCTCACCGGTGCGGGCGTGAAGCTCGCTCGGGGCCTCCCCTCCTTTCTCCGGCTGGGCAGCTGGATCGGCGGCGACCGCGACGGCAATCCGTTTGTCACCGAGAACGTGTTGCGCGCCGCATTGCGGGCCCAAAGCGGCCGCGCCCTCACTTACTATCTCGACGAATTGCACAAACTCGGCGGCGAGCTGTCTCTCGACAGCCGCTTGGTTGGCGTTTCGGATGCGCTCGCGGAGCTCGCGGCACGATCTCCGGATCGATCTGCCAATCGACAACACGAGCCTTACCGGCGCGCCATCACCGGGATTTATGCACGGCTGGCGGCAACGGCGCGATTGCTCGATGGCTTCGAAGTCGCGCAACCAGCAATCGGCGACGCCTCCGCCTATAGAGACAGCGCCGAATTGCTGGCCGATCTCTCGACCATCGATCAATCGCTGGCCGCCAATGGCTCCAAAATCCTGGCAAATGGGCATTTGAAAGGCGTACGCCGCGCCGTCGATGTCTTCGGTTTTCATCTCGCCGCGCTCGATCTGCGCCAGAACTCTGACGTGCACGAGCGCACGATCGGGGAGATGCTCGGCCTCATGCAGCCAGGCCTAGATTACACGGCTCTTTCCGAGCCCGAGCGCATCCGGCTGCTCCTCATGGAACTCGCGACGGCGCGCCCGCTGTCTTCTCCCTTCCTCTCCTATTCTGCGGAGACCGAGAGCGAAGTTGCGATCCTCCGCGCGACTGCCGAGGCGCATCACCGTTACGGGCCTAGTTCGGTGCCGCATTATGTGATTTCGAAGGCGACCGGTGTCTCCGACGTTCTCGAAACCGCTGTGCTTCTGAAGGAAGCCGGTCTTTTGCGGCCGCATGACGGCTGGATCTCCCCGAATATGCGCGCCTGCTGGAAAGTCGCGGCCGCGTGCAGGAGGTCATGCTCGGCTATTCGGACAGCAACAAGGATGGCGGTTTCCTGACTTCCGGCTGGGAGCTCTACAAGGCGGAGATCGCGCTGGTCGAAGTCTTCCGCCGTCACGACATAAAGCTGCGCCTGTTCCACGGCCGCGGCGGCTCTGTTGGCCGCGGTGGCGGCCCCAGCTACCAGGCAATTCTCGCGCAGCCCGCCGGCGCGGTTCAGGGCGCGATCCGCATCACCGAGCAGGGCGAGGTCATCGCCAGCAAGTACTCGAACCCGGAGCTCGCCCGGCGCAACCTGAAGATTCTGGCCGCGGCAACGCTCGAGGCCACCTTGCTGCAGCCCGAGACAGCCGAGCCGCCACTCAAATACCTGGCGGCGATGGACTACCTCTCCTCGCAGGCCTATCGGGCCTATCGCAGCCTCGTCTATGAGACCGACGGTTTCGACCGCTTCTTCCGCGAGTCGACGGTCATCGGCGAGATCGCCAACCTGAACATCGGCAGCCGCCCGTCGTCGCGAAAACCGTCTGAGCGCATCGAGGATCTTCGCGCGATCCCGTGGGTTTTCAGCTGGGCGCAATGCCGCCTGATGCTGCCGGGATGGTACGGTTTTGGCGGCGCAGTACAGGCGTGGCTCGAATTACAGCCGAATGGCGGCATGAAGATGTTGCAAGCGATGTATCGCGAGTGGCCATTCTTTCAGATGCTGCTTTCCAACATGGACATGCTGCTGGCAAAGAGCGACATCGCGATCGCCTCGCGTTATGCCGCGCTGGTCTCAGATGCCGAATTACGCGACCGCGTGTTTTCCCGATTGCGCGCGGAGTGGCAGAGCACGGTCGACGCATTGCTGACGATCATGGACCAACAGACCCTGCTCGAAAGCAACCCGTTGTTGGCGCGCTCGATACGCAACCGCTTCCCTTATCTCGATCCGCT
>VAZT01000424.1 GCA_005884825.1 Alphaproteobacteria bacterium | reverse complement strand
TGTTTCGAACCTTCAACCGTTTTTGGATAACGCCGGCGCCTGCCCCGCGACTCATCCGCGCGATAAAAAGACGCGGTTTCGGGAAGTACTGGGCCGGCGAGCGGCCAGAGACCGCGGCGCGCGTCGCCTAGTGACGCAAAATGCTGTCGTAAACCCCGCCGTACCGGGCCACGCTGCGCTTCCAGGAACGCTCCGTTTCGATGAATTCGAGCGCCTGTGCTCGAATGCGCGACCAGGATTCCCGGTCTGCCAGCGCGGCGAGCACGCCATGGGCCAAATCCTGCGGCTCGCCCGGCGGGAAGAGGTATCCGGTCTCGCGATCGCGGATCAGCTCGCGATGTCCGCCGATATCCGATGCGACGACGATGCGTTGTTGCGCCATTGCCTCCAGCGGCTTCAGCGGCGTCACAAGCTCGGTCAGCCGCAGCGAAATGCGCGGAAAGACGAGCAGGTCGGCTAGGTCATAGTACCGCGGCATCTCCTTCTGCGGCACCCGCCCGGCGAAGACGACGCTATCGCCGAGGTCGAGCCCGCGAGCGAGGGCGCGCAAGTTTTCTTCTTCCGGACCGCCACCGGCGAGCAGGACCGCGACCCCCGGCTGGCGCCGCTGCAATTCCGGAACCGCGCGCAACAGCAGATGCAGCCCCTCATACCCATAGAACGAGCCGAAGAAGGCGAGGACGGTCCTCCCGCTCAACCCGAGCCGGCTCGCGAGCGCGCTGTCAGGAACACCCGGCCCGCGGAACACGCTGCGATCGACGCTGTTCGGAATAACCGTAATCTTGTCGCCGGAGATGCCGCGCCCGATGATATCGGTCCGCAGTCCCTCACAGATCGTTGTCACGGCGTCGGCGCGCTGCAACGCACGGGTCTCGACAAGCCGCGTCGCGGCGTAACGCAGACGGGCCGTTCCGCGCGCCGCGTGGCTGGCTGCCGCGTCTTCCCATAGCGCGCGGACTTCGTAGACGACGGGAATCGCATGCCGCCGGCCCGCACGAAGCGCCGACACCGCGTTGAGGACAGGCGAGTGCGCGTGCAGGATTTGCGGGCGAACTTCACCGATTACCTCGTCGAGCCTTCGGTCGAGGTCGCCGACGATTTTCAGCTCGCGAACCCACGGCATTCTGGCGGAGAGCCCGGTCGGCATCCCGGTCCGCAGAAACTCCCATTCGCCGATGCGCTCTCGCGCCGGCCCCGGCGCATAATGCTTGCCGCTGGTCAGCAGCACCGGCTCCCAGCCCAGCGCCCGCTGCTGGTCGACGATGCCGAGCGTGCGATAGACATAGCCGCTCTGCAGCGGCAGCGAATGGTCGAGGATGTGCAGTATCCGCATCAAAGCACAGAGCGCGCCGCGATTCCACCCGAGCGGAGCGTCGGCATTACGGCCATGGCGGATCCAAAAATTCCTACGCGCGGGACCGTTGAATGCCGGGGCGGCCCGCGTAGGCGTGATAGGTGCGCTTCGCGACGCGAAACATCGCCGAGTCTTCCGGGATCGCCTTGCGCAACGCCATTTCGCTGCCATTGGCAAGCCACTTTAAAGTATGGGCGATCGGATCACGCATGTAGTAGTGGCCAAAATATCTTGCCAGTTCTCGCTTGGTTTTGGCGCCTCCGTTATCGCCATACTTGGCGACGAACGGTGTGAAATGCGGATAGAGCGCTTCGACGTCGTGTAATATGGTCCGCATGTAATTGCCAATCAGTAGATCGTCGAACAATTCGTGTTCTATACAGCTCATGAACGAGCTGCGCGGACACTCGAACCTTATTCCGACATTTCGCCTTTCGCGATTTAGGTCCACAGTGACAGTCGAGTTGCCGGCCGAGACCTCGATAAATCCGAAATGGTCGCGCAATACCTCGCGAGCCATAAAATAGCGACGGATCTTTTGTTTGTCGCTCTCGGTCAGGGGATCGGACCAGCTGTCGCCGAAATCATCCGGCTTTTTTAGGGTCCGTGGCGCTCGGCGCGGGTTGAGGGGCGTTATTTCGTCGGTTTCGCAATCGACCCTGACGAATGCGGGGATTATTTCCGGCCAATTTGGCAGCGCGTCGGCGTGATAGTCGGCAAGCTCGGGAACGAGATCGTTGGCCCAGGCGCTGTCCTCCCGCTGGTAACGTTGGAAAGACGAGAACGGGATGACCTTGTTCGCGCCCATTGCCCGCGCGCTCTTTTGCGATCGCGGTGCAATTGGGCGGCGCCTTTCCTCCGGCGAAACGATTTTACGGCCGGAGGGGTCAAATAAATTCAACATATCTGCTCCCCCCCAACCGTGCAGCTGAAGCATGTATACTTCCTTGAAATGCTTCGCCAGACGCCGCACACGAAAGGATTCGCCGTAGTCGCTGGAATCATTCAGATTAATAACGAGCCGGCCATTCACATCGATCAGCAGCATCGAATCCTGGTTTCGGTTGGCGACCGAATAAACGCGGATACCCTTCGACAACTGAACCCATTCCCGATCGGGCAGCACGCGCACCCGATACCCAGCTGCGGTGAGTTCCCGCTGAATACGATTTGCGTAATGGTCCGAGAGCAGAAACTGACCCTTCGTCAGCAGGGGAAGGGATGCGATATTCAAATGATCGGGGTGGCCGTGCGAGAACCAGTGGTACTCCGCATCCCGGATAGCGTGGATTTGACGAGGCGAAATCTCATAGTCGTGTGCCCAACTGCCGAAATAGGCGTCCGCGTTGATCCAGGGATCCGTCGTGAGGACCGGCCTATCATCGTAGGCAATCACGATTGCATTGCCGGCGGTTTCGAAGAAGCGCATCGTCGCCTGCTGTTTCCAATCGCCGCAAAAAGGAGACCTGCAAATCCCGCTTCGCCGTTAGGCGATATAGCGTTTATGAAGGATTAAAAGGTCATAGTGCAAGGCTGATTTCAGGGGAACCGATGAGCAGCAATCGCGGACTCGATCGGACTGCCCAACCCAGCCATCTTGATGGTAATCAATCTCCAATTGGCCGAGACGGCTCCGCGATGTGAGCTGAAAAGTGCAATGCGGGTCGTCTCTTCAAAGCGAACGAGCCTACCTCACCAGATCGTGTTTTGCCGTGAGGCTCTATCGGGATTGTCCGGGCTCGAGCGGGAATGGCGTACGCTCGAAGGTGCCGGACACCCTTCCTTTTTTACCTCGTGGCACTGGATCGGCACACTGTTGAGCGCATTACCGCCGGCGAGCCGGCCAAAGCTGCTGCGCGGCACCGCGCATGGCCGGACAGTGTCACTGGCTTTGCTCGGTGCCAGTGAGACACGCCGCAGGCGTGGGCTGGTTCGCTCGCGCGGCTTGTATTTAAACGAGACCGGCGATCCGCGCTTCGATGCGTTGACGATCGAGCATAACGGTATCCTTGCCGCGGCGGAGTGGGAGCTGGTTGTCTGGGACGAGCTGATCGGCTGGTTCGCCAGTCTTCGCGGCGAGGCAGACGAGCTTCATCTCGGCGGGTCGCAGCGGCGCCTGCCGGAAGCAGCGCTCCGCAGGTGGGGGCTCGGGTGCCGTGAAACATCCCTTCCCTCCTATTCGGTCGATCTCTGCCGATTGGAGGACAGCGGCGGCGAGCTATACCCGGTGCTCAGCGCCAATGCGCGCCAGCAGCTCAGGCTCGCGCTGCGTTATTTCGACCGATTCGGAGCGTTGCGTCTGGTCGAGGCAGCAACCGTCGCGGAGGCATTAACCTTTTTCCATGCGATGAAGGAATTGCACTGCGCGTCTTGGGAGCGGCGTGGCAGGCCGCATTCCTTCTCCGGCGGTTTCTTCGAGCCGTTCCATCGGCTGCTGATCGAGCGCAGCTTTGGCGAGGGCGGGACCCAGCTTCTCAAAGCCTGCGCCGGCGACCGAGTCCTCGGTTACCTATATAACTTCCGGTTAGGCAATCGCGTCTATGCTTACCAGAGCGGGTTCGATGATGCCGACCACCGCGAGCGGCCTGGGATCGTAACGCACTTTCTGGCGATCCGGCACGCCTTCCGGTCGGGTGCAGGGGTGTATGATTTCATGGCCGGCCGCAACCGGGCCCTGACGATGGGTCCTTCAAGAGGAGCGTGATGTCGATCCTTGTCACCGGCGCCGCCGGGTTCATCGGTTTTCATGTCGCCAAAGCATTACTCGACCGGGGCGAGCGGGTAGTCGGCATCGACAATCTCAACGAATATTACGATGTGCGGCTCAAGGAGGCGCGGCTCGCCCGGTTGCGCGCCTTTCCCGGCTTTGAATTTGCCAAGCTGGACGTCGCCGACCGCGACGGGGTTTTCACGATGGTCGAGCGGCACAACGACCTGCGCAGCATCATTCATCTCGCGGCGCAGGCCGGCGTGCGGTATTCGCTGGAAAACCCCTACGCCTATATCGATGCCAATGTGACCGGCACGCTGGTGATGTTCGAGGCGGCGCGGCGCGTCGAACATCTGAGCGCGATCACCTATGCCTCTTCCTCCTCGGTCTACGGCGCCAACCGCAAGCAGCCTTTCAGCATCGATGATCGGGTCGATCATCCGGTCTCGCTCTATGCCGCGACAAAACGCAGCTGCGAACTGATCGCGCAGACTTACGGACACCTGTATGGTCTGCCGGCGACAGGGCTGCGGTTCTTTACCGTTTATGGCCCGTGGGGCCGACCGGATATGGCGGCCTTTCTGTTCACCCGGGCGATTCTCGCAGGCGAACCGATAAAGGTGTTCAACGAGGGCAGGATGGCCCGCGATTTCACTTACATCGACGACATCGTCGCAGGTACGATCGCAGCGCATGCCCGCCCGCCCACGGCTGCCGAGGGTGTTCCTCACCGGATTTACAACCTCGGGAACCATCGGCCCGAAAAACTCCTCGACTTTATCGCTGTCCTCGAGCGCGAGCTCGGCCGCACTGCAGAGAAGCAGTTCTTGCCGCTGCAACCCGGCGACGTCCCGGAAAGCTTTGCAGATATCGAAGTCTCGCGCCGCGATCTCGGCTTCGAGCCGAAGACAACGATCGAAGTCGGGCTCGCGCGATTTGTGCAATGGTACAAGCAGTATTACCAAATGAACTGATCGGTCTCTTTCATGGAACGCGGATTTGCGGTCATTGGCCTCGGCTATGTCGGTCTGCCGGTCGCCCTCGCCCTG
>VAZT01000423.1 GCA_005884825.1 Alphaproteobacteria bacterium | reverse complement strand
TCGGTGGCGCCGCGGCGATAAATCCAGTGCCAGAGCTGGCGCGCGCGAAACGGTTCGGCCCCGAATTCGGCCATTTCGGCGGCGAGTGCCTCGCGGCCCAACCCGACAAGGTTGCGGCGCGGCGTTTCGGACAAGATTTCCGTCGGCATGGCTAGCCGTAATATGGGGAGCCGTGCGGCTCAGCGCTTCACGTCGCAGGCTTTGTCGATCAGCGCGAGCGCCTGCGCAAACCCGGCAAGCGAATAGGTGTCGGTAGTGGGTGGCCCTTTTTGGGGCGTCCCTTTGACCACCGCCTGTTTTCCTTTCGTCATCGCGTCGACGATAGCCTTGTCGAGTTCGGGCGTTCGCGCCCAGGCGCCATTGCCCTTGGTGAACAGATCAAATTTCGCACCGCCGATATCGAGCGAAACTTCGCTGCCCTCTTTCAGCGGATAGCCTTCATCGAAGCTGACGACGTTGGCGATCTTCTCACCGGGCCGATGGGTGACCGTCGCAAGTGGATGCTTGCGCTTGCCGCCGGCCGACTCGCTTTTCTTCGCTTCGGCAGCCAGGTAGCACACTTTGCCGGATTTTTCGCTATAGGCGTAAGCCGTCCAGGCGCCCTCGGCGCCAAGCCGCTCGGCCGGCGTCCCCGCGGGGGTCTGCGCGGCATTCGCGGGTTTTTTCGAGCTCTGGGCATGACCCGCAGCAGAAATCGAGAGCAGCAGCCCGAGAGCAATGCTGAAATAAAGCGGGCGGCATTCCCTCATGTCCGGCACCATACCGAAGCCGGGGTTTCAAGACCACGCGGCAACGCATCGCTCTCCCCTCGGCGCGCGAAACCGGGCAAAATGGCCGTCATGAGCGAGATCACGATCCGGTCGGCGCGGCCGGAGGACGCGCGCGGCATAGCCCGGCTCGATATCGAGACCTGGCGCACGACTTATGCCGGGATGCTCTCCACGGCCTACCTTGTCGGATTGTCGGAACGCCGCCGCGAAGCCGGGTGGCGCGGCGCGATCCTGCGGGAGCCGCGGGATGTGCGCGTCGCGGTAGGATCGAACGGCGCCATCCTCGGTTTTGGCAGCTGCGGGCCCAACCGCGGGGACCGCTCCTTCACCGGTGAAGTGTTCACCCTTTACGTCGCCCCGGATTGGCAGAACCAAGGGATCGGGCGACGTTTGTTGATCGCCTTGTTCCGCCGGCTCGTCGCGTCAGGCCGCCGTTCGGCGATCCTTTGGGTGCTGCGCGAAAATCCGTCTCGGTTCTTCTATGAGCGGCTCGGCGCTCAGCAAGTGAGCCGAAAGCCAATCGCCGTCGGCGGCACGGCGATCGAGGCGATCGCCTATGGTTGGCGTGATCTTCCCGGCTTTCTCGCCGAGGTCTCCAGCCAAGACCGCGAGTCCGAACCCTGACCCCGAGCTATTCGGCCCGACCGAGTTTCTGGATCAGGGGCAGGATCTCGCTTCCGACGTCCTCGGCGGTCAACGGACCAACATGGCGAAAACGGATGTGGCCGGTGCCGTCCACGACATAAGTTTCCGGCACACCATAAACCCCAAAATCGATCGCCGTCATGCCGTTGCGGTCGACCCCGATATGACCGAACGGGTTGCCGAGGCGGTCCAGAAAACGGCGCGACTCTTCGGGCTTGTCCTTATACGCGATGCCGTCGAGCGCGACCCCGGGGAGGCGGCTCAGCGCCATTAGTTCGGTGTGCTCTTCGCGGCATGGAGCGCACCAAGACGCGAAGAAGTTGACGAGCGTCACGCGGCCGTCGAGATCGTTGCGGGTCAATCCGTTGGCGCTCTCGTAAAGACCGGGCAAGGCGAAATCGGGCGCCGGGCGGTTTATCAGCGCCGATGGCACCAGATGCGGATCATGCCGCAAACCGACCGCAAAGGCGATCACCAGCACCGCAAACAGCGCCGCCGGCAGGAGGAACAAAAGCTTGCGTGCCATGGATCATTTCTTCTGGGCCATTCCAGCCGCACCGCCCTCCTGCCAATGGCCGCTCTTCTTCAGCGCGTCGACAACCTCGCGCGGCATATAGTTTTCGTCATGCTTGGCCAGCACGCTCGATGCGGCGAAGATCCCGTCGGGCCGTAGTTTTCCCTCAGCGACGGCGCCTTGCCCCTCGCGGAAGAGATCCGGCAGCAGGCCCTGATAAAGGACCGCGACATCATCCGCGCCATCGGTGATGCGGAACGAGAAGCTGCGCGCGTCGGCGCCGCGCGACAGGCTGTTCGCCTCGACCAGACCACCGATCCGCACCCGGCGATCCGCGGCGACCGCCGTCGCCTTCAACTCGCTCGGGCTATAGAAAAATACCAGATTGTCGTTGAACGCGCTCAACACCAGCACGGTGGCTCCGCCGAGAGCCGCCATGCCGAGAGCGAGCAACCCCAGTCGCTGCTGCTTGCGGGTCATCGTCGCCTTCCGAGATCCTGCTGCAGCCGCTCCACGGTGACGATGCTGTCGCGATAGCGCCGCCACGAGTAGACGGAGAGACCTCCGAGAACCGCAGCCGCGATCCCATAAGCCGACCACACGAACCCGGCATAACCGCCCATCGCGAAGAAGGCGCCTATCTCGGTCATCAGGGCACGACAGTATTCGCAGACACGACGGGCTCGCGGCCCGGGCGCGGAGCGGGGATGGCACCGGCATTGAGCCGCAGCGCCATTGCCCTGCGCTCGTTCAGCGCGGTTCTCATGCGCACCATCAGCAACACGGCAAACAGCAATGTGAACCCCAGAGCCATGATCAGCAGCGGAGCGAGCATCGAGATGTCGATCCGGGGTCCGCCGATCCGCATGACGCTCGCCGGCTGGTGCAGGGTGTTCCACCAATCGACGGAGAACTTGATGATCGGCAGGTTGACCACCCCGACCAGCGCCAGCACGGCGGCGGCCCTGCCGCCGCGCGAGGGATCGTCGAACGCGTTCGCCAGCGCAATGTAGCCGAGGTAGAGAAAGAACAAGATCAGCACCGAGGTCAGCCGGGCGTCCCACACCCACCACGTGCCCCACATCGGGCGGCCCCACAGCGAGCCGGTGGCAAGGCAGACAAAGGTGAACGCGGCGCCGATCGGAGCGGCCGCGCGGGCCGCCACCTCGGCGAGCGGATGCCGCCAGACGAGCGCAACCGCGCTCGCCACCGCGACGAACAGGTAGACACTGAGCGCCATCCACGCAGCCGGAACATGCACGTACATGATCCGCACCGTGTCGCCCTGCTGGTAATCCGGCGGGGCTACCATCAGGGACCAGAAAAGGCCGACCGCCAGCACGAGCACGGCCGTCCAACTGCACCACGGCACAGCCTTTGCGCTCAACCGCATGAACCGTGCGGGGTTGGCGAGCCAATTAATCATCCTCGCTAGATGTAATCCCGATATGGCCTCAAGTCAGCATCGGCGATCGCGCGCTTACTCCAGCGCCTGACGCAAGGCCGCAGCGCTAGCCCATGGACAGAGCGCCAGAGCCGCCAACGTGACCGCGCCGAGGATCAGCAAATAAGCCCGGGCGCCGTTGCCGGCGGCGCTCGCTTCCACCGCCCCGGCGCCAAAGATCAGCGGCGGGATGTAAAGCGGCAGGACAAGGAGTGACAGCACGACGCCTTGGCGCCGAGCCCCAAGGCTCAACGCCGCGGCGACGCTGCCGATCAGGCTCAGCGCCGGGGTGCCGATCAGCAGGCTGGCGAACAATGTCGCGATCGCTCCCGGATCGAGATCGACCAGCAGCGCGAGAAACGGGCTGGTCAGCGCCAACGGAAGGCCGGTCGCCACCCAATGCGCAGCGCATTTTGCGAGCACCGCAAGCTCGAGAGGGAGGCTCGAAAGAGCCAGCAGATCGAGCTCGCCGTCCTGATAATCCGCCTCGAACAGCCGGTCGAGCGACAACAGAGCCGCGAGCAGCGCCGCCACCCAGATGGTGCCGGCCCCGATGCGCCGCAACACCTCCGGCTCGGGACCGACGCCGAACGGGAACAACACAACGGCGAGAACAAAAAACCCGATGACGAGACCAGTGTCGCCGCCCTGGCGCAAGGCGAGGCTCAGATCCCGGCGAAAGAGGCCGAGAAACGCCGCCATCCTCAGCCGGTGGCCGCATGGTCCGGCAGCGGAGCAAAGGCATCGAGGGTAATGGCGGTAGCGGCGCCGATGTCGATCGGCGTATGGCTGGCGACGACAACACGTCCGCCGGAGGCACGATGCTCGACGATGGCATTTTCGAGCCGTGATTGGTTGTCATGGTCGAGCGCGCTGGT
>VAZT01000422.1 GCA_005884825.1 Alphaproteobacteria bacterium | reverse complement strand
CCGCCTGTGCGGCACAGCGCACGCCATGATCGACGTGTCGGACGGCCTGCTGGCCGATCTCGGCCACATCTGTGAAAGCTCGGGAACAGCCGCCGTCGTCGAGATGGCGCGGCTGCCCCTGTCGCCGGCGGCTCGCGCGGTCGCAGAGAGCAGCCGCGATATCCTTCCCCGCCTGGCTGCCGCCGGAGACGATTACGAGCTGTTGTTTGCGGCGCCTGCGGGCGCAACCGAAGCCATCGCCGCCTTGTCGTCCCTCCTCCAAATCCCGATTACGGAGATCGGCAGGATAGAGGCCGGGACGGGGGTCCGGCTTATCGATCACGACGGGCGGGCGATCCAAGTGGAGGCGACGGGCTACCGCCATTTCTGACCGGCTGCCGCGCTCGGCTGGTTCGAGTAGCATGCAGAGCACAGATGGTTGCCTGCCCGCCACTGTTCTGGCATGTTCCGGCCGTGACCTGCTTCCGCGACGCCGGGCATGTTGAGAGCAGGTGTTTTATTTCTGGGGACTTTCCGGATGACTTCCTTATACTTTCTGGTAATCGCGTGTGGCGTGCTGGCCTTGGCCTATGGCTGGTTTACCAGCCGCCAAGTATTGGCTGCCAATGCCGGCTCTACCCGGATGCAGGAGATCTCGGGAGCCATACAACTCGGCGCCCGAGCCTATTTGAACCGCCAATATCGAACGATCGCAGCGGTTGGCGTCGTCGTGCTCATCATCCTCGGGCTGACGCTCGGGCTCCGTGTCGCGATAGGGTACTTGATCGGAGCGGTATTGTCGGGAGCCGCCGGCTACATCGGGATGAACGTCTCGGTGCGCGCTAATGTGAGGACGGCGCAAGCGGCCCGCAGCGGGTTGAAGGCCGGGCTCGCAATCGCCTTCAAGGCGGGCGCCGTCACGGGACTCCTGGTGGTCGGCCTCGGCCTGCTCGGGGTCGGCATCTATTATTTCATCCTGCGCGCGACGGCTTCCGGAAATGACCTGCGCCCGGTGCTCGAAGCGATGGTCGGGCTGAGTTTCGGCGCATCGCTGATCTCGATCTTCGCCCGGCTCGGCGGGGGTATCTTCACGAAGGGAGCCGATGTCGGAGCCGATCTCGTCGGCAAAGTCGAAGCCGGGATCCCGGAGGACGATCCGCGCAACCCGGCCGTTATCGCCGACAATGTCGGCGATAACGTCGGCGACTGCGCCGGGATGGCGGCCGATCTGTTCGAGACCTATGCCGTGACGATTGTCGCGACGATGCTGCTCGCGGCGATCTTTTTCACGCCGCCGCAGGCCACTTTCGCGCTGCGCGACAAGCTGCTCGTGCTGCCACTGGCAATCGGCGCGGTGTGCATCGCAACTTCAGTGATCGGGACCTTCTTCGTTCGAATTGGTGCCGACAACGGCATCATGAGAGCGCTTTACAAGGGGCTCATCGCCACAGGGATCCTGTCCATCATTGCCATCGGGATCTTGATCTACCTCATGCTGGGATTCTCGGACCCGTTGCCGATGAGCACCGGCACTTCGGTGACCGGCGCCGACTTATGGTTGTGCGCGATCATCGGACTGGCGGTGACCGGCTTTATCGTGTGGATCACCGAGTATTACACCGGAACCGATTACCGCCCGGTACGCAGCATCGCGCGCAGCTCGACCACAGGCCATGGCACCAACGTGATCCAGGGCCTTGCCGTTTCGATGGAAGCAACGGCGCTGCCCGTTATCGTGATCTGTTTCGGGATCATCGCCTCGTTCCTCGTTGCCGGTCTCTTCGGCATCGGTATCGCCGCGACGACAATGCTGGCGCTGGCCGGGATGATCGTTGCGCTCGACGCCTACGGTCCGGTCACCGACAATGCCGGCGGCATCGCCGAGATGGCCGACCTGCCGCGCGACGTGCGGCGGACGACCGACGCGCTCGACGCCGTTGGCAACACGACGAAGGCGGTGACGAAGGGGTATGCGATCGGCTCCGCCGGGCTCGCGTCGCTCGTGCTGTTTGCCGCCTACACCGAGGATCTGAAGCATTATTTCCCGAACCTCGATGTTCACTTCTAGCTGCAGGATCCGTACGTCGTAATCGGGCTGTTTATCGGGGGGCTGATGCCCTATCTCTTCGGATCGATGGGTATGACCGCGGTTGGCCGGGCGGCGGCGGCGGTCGTCATAGAGGTGCGGCGTCAGTTCCGCGAGATCCCCGGCATCATGCAAGGCAGCGCCAAGCCCGACTATGGGCTCGCCGTCGACATGCTGACCCGCGCGGCGATCCGCGAGATGATCGTGCCTTCATTGCTACCGGTCTTGGCGCCGATTGCGCTCTGGATCGTGATCTGGGCCATAGCCGGTCGCGCAGCGGCGTTCAGCTCGCTCGGGGCGATGTTGCTTGGTACGATCGTCACAGGGATATTTGTCGCGATCTCGATGACCTCGGGCGGGGGGGCCTGGGACAACGCCAAAAAATACATCGAGGAAGGCCATCACGGCGGCAAGGGATCCGAGCCGCACAAGGCAGCAGTGACCGGAGATACGGTCGGCGACCCCTACAAGGACACTGCCGGCCCCGCGGTCAACCCGATGATCAAGATCACCAACATCGTCCCGCCGTTAAACTTCCCGAGGTTGCCGATCAGCTGCTCGAGAAACGACAACTCGCGGCCGGGCGCCGGGGTTGCCCGGGCAACCGGCGTGACCTCCTTTCCGTCTTCCAAGGCCTTGTGGTCGACCGCCTTGACTACCCCTTGGTCGTCGAAATTGACGATGTAGACCTGCTGGTCGAGCACGTTCGGCTCAAAAAAAGCGGTCTGCGAGGTTCGCCGGCTGATGTAATACCATGACTTGTCGTTGTTGAAGACGCTGACGCTCGACGGCGTGCCGAGGATCTTCGCAACCTCGTCCTTGGTCGTGCTGCCGGCATGAATCTCGGCGAGTTTATCCGGGTTGGGCAGATGGCCGCGCTGGTCCACGGCTGCCGCGCAGCTGACAAGTGCAGCGGCGCCAGAAACGGTGGCGAGAAGAACCAAGAATCGCCGTATCGAGATGGCTAGGGGAGCGCACATGGGATCACGCAACCGGCATTCCGTTGAAACCGACCAGGGCCACGCCCATTATTTCAGTAAGCAGGTTTAACCGCGGGTCGTTGGTTGTCAACGTCCGCGGCGTTTGCGAGCGGCTGCGGTGTTTTCTTTCTCCGGACGCAATTCGGCCCGCGAGGCTGCAGACATCGCATATGGGCGCGTGGTCGAGCAGGCCCGCCAACCCGTTTTCTTCGCTGAGTATGGCGTACCGGACACGCTCGACGGGCGCTTTGAATTGATGTGCCTCCACGCGTTTCTCTATCTTCACCGCCTCAAGACGGATCGGCCGCAGGCGAGCCCGTTCTGCCAAAGCTTTTTCGACCGAATGTTCGCCGATTTCGACCGCTCGCTGCGCGAGACGGGGGTCGGTGACCTCAGCGTTGGCAAGCATGTGAAGCGCATGGCTAGAGCCTTCTACGGCCGCATACTCTCATACGAATCCGGGCTCGCCGGCGACGATGCGTGGCTTGCTGCAGCCCTCGCCCGGAACGTTTTCGGCACTGTTTCTGCGCCGGAATCCGCTGCGAATGACCTGGCATATTACGTTCGCAGTGCTGTTCGAGCACTGCGCAGCCAGTCCGCGGCCGACCTTCTCGCCGGTGATATATCATTTGAGGTTCCGCCGGGTCCGTCTCGAATAACCCTCTCCTATTTGAGTGGAGACGCACTATGATCCGTCCGCCACCGGAATTCTCCCGGCTCATACCGCTCGCCCAACTGAGCGCACGACCGTTCCGGCAGCGAATCGAAGCGACCGCCGAAGAACGGGAAAGGCTTTCGCAGCGGTTCGACCTAATATCTCTCGACCGCCTCGCGGCCGAAGTGGAACTCAGGCGTCAGAGCCCCGAGATGATCCTCCTCGAGGCCGAATTTGCGGCGGAGTTCGAGCAATGCTGCGCGGTTACCCTCGAGCCGGTTCGAGGCGCGGTCTCCGACCGCTTCTCGCTGGTTTACGGCCCGGCTCCGGAGGAGAAGCAGGAAGTCGCGCTGAACACCGACGAACCCGCATTCGAGCCCCTTGATGGCAATATGATCGATATCGGTGAGGCGGTCGCGCAGGAGCTCTCCCTGGCGCTCCCGATCTTTCCGCGCGATCCCGAGGCGAGGATTGAGGAGGCGGCAATCGCGGAACCGCTGCAGGGGCCGTTCGCAACGCTGGCGCGGGCGCGGAAGGATGCGGGATCCTGAGATCCTCGCTGAGCCGCTGACACGCGCCGCACCTGCCTATCGGTCGGTTCTATCATAGTTGCCGCCGCCTCTGTTTTTGGCTAATTACGCACCCACCCCCAAATCACCGAGCCCCCCATGGCCGTTCCCAAAAAGAAAACTTCGCCATCGCGGCGCAATATGCGGCGATCGCATCATGCGCTTAAGCCGGCCGCCTATGCGGAGTGCCCGAATTGCGGCGAGCTGAAGCGCCCGCACCACCTGTGTCAATCCTGCGGCTACTATGACGGGCGGGAGGTCACGAAGACAGCTTCGGAGACTGGCTGATAACAAGACCGGGGTCAGAGGCACCCACGTGAGCGACGGCGTCACGATCGCCCTCGATGCAATGGGCGGCGACCACGCTCCGCGCATGGTCGTCAAGGGGGCCGATATTGCGCTGCGGCGGCATCCCGACATTCATTTTCTGCTGTTCGGAGCGGAAGAAAAGGTTCGGCCGCTTCTCGCGAAACGCCCTCGTCTTGCCAGCGCGGTGACATTGCACCATACCGACGAGGTGGTGGCCGATGATACGAGACCGTCCCTGGCATTGCGGACGGGTCGGCAGTCGAGCATGCGGCTGGCGATCGATTCGGTTGCCGACGGACGGGCCGATGGCGTGGTTTCGGCCGGCAACACCGGCGCCTTGATGGCGATCGCCAAATTCGTGCTGAAAATGCTGCCGGGCATCGACCGGCCGGCAATCGCGTCATTCTTTCCCACGCGCCGGGGCGAAAGCGTGATGCTGGACCTGGGCGCCAATGTCGAGTGCGACGAGGAGAACCTCGTCCAATTCGCGCTGATGGGTGATGTTTTCGCTCGAACTGTTCTGGGTCTGGTCGAGCCGACAGTGGGGCTGCTCAACGTTGGTTCGGAGGATCTCAAGGGAAACGACGCCGTCCGCGGCGCGAGCGCGCGCTTGCGCGGCACCGTCACTCCGATCCATTTTTATGGGTTCATCGAAGGAGACGATATCGCGGCCGGCACTGTCGATGTCGTCGTCACCGATGGATTTACCGGCAATATAGCCGTCAAGACGGCGGAAGGGATGGCCAAACTTTTCGGTGAATTTCTCGAGGCCTCTTTCCGCCATTCCTTGTCGGCGCGGATCGGTTACTTGTTTGCTCGCGGTGCCCTCCGCAAGCTTCGGATGCGCAGTGACCCGCGCCGGTATAATGGCGCCATTTTTCTCGGGTTGGGCGGGATTGCGGTCAAGAGCCACGGCTCGACCGACGCATTCGGTTTTGCAAATGCCATCGGCGTCGCCGTCGACATGAAGGTGAACGGCGTTCTCGACAAGATCCGGATCGAGCTGGGGCGCCTCAGCGAGGCGCCCTCCGCCCCGGAACCCCGCGCTGTGAGCACTTCTTGAATGATACTGCGATCCCAAGTGGCCGGCTGCGGCGCCTATCTCCCCGAGCGCATCATCACCAATTGTGAGCTGGCCGGTCGTCTCGACACCTCGGACGAATGGATCCGCCAGCGCACCGGGATCGGCGAACGCCGGGTCGCCGCCGCTGGCGAGCTGACTTCCGATCTGGCCTTTCGCGCGGCGCAACGGGCGCTGGCGAGCGCAGGGATGAACGGCAACGATCTTCAGGCGGTGTGTGCGGGTTTCATTTTTGCCCTCTCGGTCGCCGATAACGCGCTGCGTCTCGGTCAGGCCCGGACCGCCCTTGTGATAGGAGCCGAGACATTCTCACGCATTCTCGATTGGGAAGATCGCGGTACCTGCGTGCTGTTTGGCGATGGGGCCGGCGCCCTGGTGCTGAGATCGGTCTCCGACCCGTCGCCCAGCGGACGGTTCATCCTCTCGAACCATCTGCACTCTGATGGGCGGCAATACGACATTCTTTATGTCGACGGCGGTCCCTCGTCGACGCGCGCCTCGGGCTTCCTGCGGATGCAAGGCCGCGAGGTCTTCCGTCAGGCTGTTCAGCACTTGAGCGAAGTGATCGACGAGGCGCTGCGCGCCAACGATCTTACCGCAGCGGATATAGACTGGCTGGTTCCGCATCAGGCCAACAGCCGCATCATCGATGCAATGGGGCGAAAGCTCGGATTGTCCGCGGACAAGATCGTCATGACCATTGAAGAGCACGCCAACACTTCTGCTGCTTCGATCCCGCTCGCTCTCGAGGCGGCAGTCGATGATGGGCGGATCAAGCCCGGGCATCTCGTCTTGATGGAGGCGCTCGGCGGCGGGCTCAGCTGGGGAGCCAGCCTGGTGCGCTGGTAATGACCGAGGCGGGTCAACGCTTTGGAATTTGACGTTGTTTTTCCGGGGGTTTAACCTTCCACAAAAGAATGGGAGGACTGCATGACCGGAGAAACCATTACTCGCGCCAGGCTCAGCGAAGCGGTTTATCAAGAGGTCGGCTTATCGCGCAACGAGTCGGCCGAGCTCGTCGAGTCGGTGATCGCCGAGATTTCCGGCGCGCTCGAGCGCGGAGAAATGGTCAAGATCTCCTCGTTCGGGAGCTTTGCGGTCCGGCAGAAGGGACAACGCGTCGGCCGCAATCCGAAAACCGGCCAGGAAGTTCCGATCAACCCGCGCCGCGTTCTCGTCTTCCGCGCCTCGCACGCCCTGAAGCATCAGATCAACCACGGTCTGGCAGAGCCCATCGAGGGCAAGAGGAAGAGGGGCGCAGCCTGAGAACATCCGGCCCGTTGCGCGGCTTCGGGTGGAGCACTATTATCGCCCCCGTCGGCAGAGCCGCCCGGTCGGAGCGTAGCGCAGCCTGGTAGCGCATCAGCATGGGGTGCTGAGGGTCGTGAGTTCGAATCTCACCGCTCCGACCATCTTCTCGTCTTCTCCGCCGGCCGGATCCCGATATGGCGGAGGAATAGATGAACACTCCCGAGTCCAACCTCGAACCCTGGCAATGGCCCGAGGAACACTGGCGCAAGCTCGTCAACCGTGTCCGCGCCGGGCGTAAGCTGCGGCCGGCCGAATGGCCCGCGGGCGCGCGGTGCGCCGTCGCGCTCTCGTTCGACAGCGACCACGAGACCAGTGATCTGCGCGACGGCGGCAAATCGATCGGCCGCCTGGCGTGGGGCCAATACGGTAATCGGGTAGGCGTGCCGCGAATCCTGAAGCTCTTGGAAAAGCACGGAGTCAAGGCGAGCTTCTATGTCCCCGCCGTCACCGCGCTTCTCCACCCCGACGAACAGCGCCGTGTCGTGGCCGAAGGACATGAAATCGGCATTCACGGGTGGATCCACGAACTGAATTCCATTCTGCCGCGGGAGGCCGAGCGCGATCTGATGAACCGGTCGGCCGACACCCTTGAGCAGATCACCGGCATCCGGCCAGTCGGTCTGCGCACGCCTTCCTGGGATTTCAGTCAGCACACGCTCGAACTCGAGAAGGAGATGGGCCTGCTTTACGATTCGTCGCTTATGAGCGATGAAGATTGCTACGAGCTCTTGCTCGACGGCGAGCCGACCGGGGTCGTCGAATTTCCGGTCGAATGGGTTCGCGACGACGCGGTTTATTTCATGATGAACCGCTTTCAGTCACTCCGTCCCTACACGCCGCCGAACGATGTGTTTGACATTTTCCGGCGCGAGTTCGATGCGGCGTACGACGAGGGCGGCGTCTTTCAGCTCACGATGCACCCGCACATCATCGGCTATCGATCGCGCGTCTGGATCATCGACGAGATCATCCGCCACGCCAAATCGCGCCGAGGCGTCTGGTTCGGGACGCATGCCGAGGTTGTCGACTGGGCCAAACAGCACGCCGCCTGACGCGGTGGCCGAGTCGAAGCCGACGCGCTGCGGCTATGTCGCGCTGATCGGGGCGCCGAATTCCGGCAAATCGACCCTGCTCAACCGGCTCGTCGGCCACAAGCTGGCGATCGTTACGCCAAAGGCGCAGACGACGCGCAACCGGCTTCTCGGTATCGCGTGTTGCTGGTCGACGCCTCTCGCGGCATCGACGATGACACCCGCCGCATAACAGGCGCTCTGAGGGAACGCGGCCGCCGATCAATCCTCGGCTTGAACAAGATCGATCTCGTCCGCCGCGACCGGCTGCTCGGCCTGGCAGACGCACTCTCGCGGCAAGGCCGTTTCGATCCCATATTCATGATTTCCGGCCTCCGGGGTGATGGCGTAGAGGACGTGAAACTTCATCTCGCCGCCAGCTTGCCCGCAGGGCCCTGGCTCTTTCCAGAGGATCAGCTCTCGGACGCTTCGGAGCGTCTGATCGCGGCGGAGGTCACGCGCGAGCAGGTCTTTCTGCAATTGCATGACGAGATCCCCTACGCCTCTACCGTCGAGACCGAGCAATGGGAAGACAGGCGGGACGGCAGCGTCCGCATCGAGCAGGTCATCTATGTGCAACGGCCGGGTCAGCGCGCAATCGTGCTCGGCGAAGGCGGGAAGAGGATCAAGAGCATCGGTGCGCGGGCCCGCGCCGAGCTCGAACACATGCTCGACCGGCGCGTCCACCTGTTCCTGTTCGTCAAGGTGCGCGAGAATTGGGTCGAAGATCGAGAGCGGTTTGAGGCGCTCGGGCTCGATTACGACATCTGATGGAATGGCATGACAGAGCGTTTGTCCTGAACGCTCGCCGCCATGGCGAAAGCGCGGCGATCGTCGAGCTTCTGACCGGCGAGCACGGGCGGCATGCCGGCCTCGTCCGGGGCGGGCAATCGCCAAAGCTGCGGGCCGTGTTGCAGCCAGGGAATGAGGTTACGGCGGTTTGGCGCGGACGCCTCAGCGAGCACCTCGGCACGATAGCCTGCGAGCTGGTGCGGCCTCATGCGGCGGGGCTGCTCGACGATCCCGATCGGCTCGCAGGTCTGACCGCGGCGGCTGCCTTGGTTACGGCTGCACTGCCCGAGCGAGAACCGTATCCGGATGTGTTTGCGTCGTTCGAGGGGCTGCTGCGGGCGCTCGATTCGGCAGCCGATTGGCCGGCGCGTTATGTCGGCTGGGAGCGGGACCTGCTCGCCGGTTTGGGATTCGGTCTGGATCTCGGCCGCTGCGCGGTCTCGGGGGTGACGACCGACCTGGCCTATGTTTCGCCCCGCACAGGGCGCGCGGTCTCGCGAGCGGCAGGCCTTCCGTATCGTGATAAGCTATTGGTGCTGCCTGGTTTTCTATGGTGTGACGAACCTGCGGACCGGCGTCAGATCGAGTCCGGTATGAAGTTGACCGGGCATTTCCTGGTCCATCACGTGTTCGTGCCACAAGGCCGGACCCTGCCGGCGGCGCGGTCGAGGCTGGCGGAACGCATGCGGCGCGCGGCCGCGGCTGGTACGATGCGCAACTAGCTTTTTATATCGTCATTCCCGCGAAAAGCGGGGATCCAGGGCAAAGGTTCCGGCAATCAGCCTGGACCCCCGCTTGCGCGGGGGTGACGGACTCATCTTGAGGTGATTTCTTCCATGGCTGTGACGGCCCTCTCCGGCGAGATCCGCAACGTCGATTTCGCCGATGCGCTCGGCGAACGCTACCTGTCCTATGCGCTGTCGACGATCATGTCGCGCTCGTTGCCGGATGTGCGCGATGGCCTCAAGCCGGTGCACCGCCGCATCGTCCACGCGATGCATCAGCTTCGCCTCGACCCCGCGTCCGGGTACAAGAAATGCGCGCGGGTCGTCGGAGATGTGATCGGCAAGTTCCATCCCCATGGGGAGTTGGCGGTATATGACGCGCTGGTGCGTCTCGCGCAGGATTTCTCGCAGCGTTATCCGCTGGTCGACGGGCAGGGGAATTTCGGCAATATCGACGGCGATAATGCTGCCGCCATGCGTTACACCGAAAGCCGGCTCTCGGCTGTAGCGCAAGCGATGCTCGACGGGATCGACGAGGATGCCGTCGATTTCAGGCCCACCTATGACGGCGAGGAGAGCGAGCCTGTTATCCTTCCCGCCCGCTTTCCGAACCTGCTCGCCAACGGCGCATCGGGCATTGCCGTCGGGATGGCGACCAGCATCCCGCCGCATAACGTCGGCGAGCTTTGCGCGGCGCTCCTGCATCTCATCGAGCACCCCGCCTGCGCAGCAGCCGAGCTCCACGCCCGCATTCCCGGACCCGACTTCCCTACCGGCGGCGTCCTTGTCGAGCCGCCGGAAAGCATTCGGCAGGGCTATGAAACCGGCCGTGGCAGCTTTCGACTGCGGGCGCGTTGGACGACGGAGGCGCTGGGCCACGGGCTATACCAGATCGTCGTGACCGAAGTGCCGTTTCAGGTGCAAAAGGCGCGGCTGATCGAGAAGATCGCAGCCCTGCTCGAGGAAAAGAAGCTGCCGCTCCTCGCCGACATTCGCGACGAGTCGACGGAGGATGTCCGGCTTGTCCTCGAACCGAAGACCCGCAACGTCGAAGCCGAAATGCTGATGGAGCAGCTGTTCCGACTGACTGACCTGGAAATTCGTGTGCCGCTCAACCTCAATGTGCTCGACCCGCTCGGCGTCCCGCGCGTGATGAACCTGAGGGAGGCGCTGCAGGCCTTTCTCGACCACCGCCGGGTAGTGCTGCAGCGCAAGAGCCGCCACCGGCTCGCGGCGGTTGCGCGCCGCATGGAGATCCTGCGCGGCCAGATCGTCGTCTACGTCAATCTCGACGAGGTGATCCGCATAATTCGCGAAGGCGACGACCCCAAGGCCGAGATCATGGCCCGCTGGGAATTGACCGAGGTGCAGGCCGAGGCGATTCTGAACATGCGGCTGCGCGCGCTGCGCCGGCTCGAGGAGATCGAGATCCGCAAGGAGATCGACCAACTCTCGGCCGAGGAGGCAAAGCTCACTGCGCTACTGTCGAGCGAGAAGCGGCAATGGCGCGCGATTGCCAACGAAGTCAAAGCGACGGCGGCCGAATTCGGCGGCGAGACGCCGCTGGGACGCCGCCGTACCGAGATCGCCGCCGCGCCGGCGCCGTTCGAGATCCCGGCCGAGGCGCTGGTCGAGCGCGAGCCGGTGACCGTCCTGTGCTCGGCCAAGGGGTGGATCCGCGCGGTCAAGGGGCACAACGCCTCGGCTGTCGAGCAAAAGTACAAAGAGGGCGACGCGCCCCGCTTTGCCGTGGCCGCCGAGACGACGGACCGTCTGATCGTCTTCGGCACCAACGGGCGCTTTTATACGCTTGGGGTCGACCGGCTGCCCGGCGGCCGCGGGCATGGCGAGCCGTTGCGGCTGATGATCGACCTGCCGAACGAGCACGACATCGTGGCGATGTTCCCCTACCGGCCCGGCATGGAATTGCTGGTCGTTGCCAATGATGGGCGCGGTTTTGTCGTAGACGGCGAGGAGGCCGTCGCGCAGACCCGCGCCGGCAAGCAGGTGCTGACGCCGCCGGAAGGTGCAGTCGCTCGGGTGTGCGTCCAGGCGGAGACCGGCGACGCGGTCGCCTTCGTCGGCGACAACCGCAAGATGCTGATCGTCAAGCTGGACGAGATCCCGCTGATGACGCGCGGGCGAGGCGTCATCCTGCAGCGCTACAAATCGGGCGGGCTCGCCGATTGCAAAGTGTTCCGCCTCGCCGACGGCCTGTCCTGGCGGCAAGGCGAGAACCGCATCCGCACCGAAACCAACCTCGCCCCCTGGCTCGGCTCCCGCGGCGGCGCCGGCCGGCTGGTACCCGGCGGCTTCCCGCGCTCGAACCGCTTCGCCTAGCCGCCGGCGCGGTCGAAATCGACCGCCGCAGTGTTGGCGCCGCATAAGAGCACCGCGACGCGCTCGCCGCGGCTGGGCTGGTAGGCGCCTGAGAGCAACGCCGCCAACGCCGCCGCGCCGCCGGGTTCGGCGACTACCCGAAGCGCCGCCCACAATGCGCGCTGAGCGCTGCGAATCGCGTTGTCCGAGACCAGAACCGAGCGCCCGACAAAATTCCGGGCGATCGGGAACATCAGTTCGCCGACACGACGCGGCGCGAGGGAGTCGGCGGCAATACCCCCTGCGGGTGCGTCGATCGGACGACCGGCAGCCAGGGCGTCGTGTAGGGTCGGCGAGAGTTCCGGCTCGACTGCAACGATACGGATGCGGCCGGCATACCAGACTGCAATGCCAGCGATCAGCCCGCCGCCGCCTACGCCGACGAGGAGCGTATCGATCTTCGGTGCATCCTCTTCTATCTCGAGCCCGACCGTGCCTTGGCCGATTATGGTCTCCGGTTGATCGTATGCATGAATGGCGAGCGCGCCGGTGCGGGTGACAAAGTCCTCGCTTGCCGCCAACGCATCCGCATAGCGGTCGCCGGCGACGACAAGCTCGGCGCCGTAGCCTCGGATCCTTTCCAGCTTTGCCGGCGACGTGATGTGCGGCACAAAGATCGTCGCGCGAATACCGAGCCGGTTTGCCGCATACGCGACAGCGGCGCCGTGATTGCCTCCCGACGCGGCTGCTACGCCGGCCGTCGGAGCAGAACGGGTCAGCAGATTGGCGAAGGCGCCACGCGGTTTGAACGAGCCGGTGTGCTGTAGAAGCTCGAGCTTCATCACGAGCGGTGGCCCGTCGAGGTCGAAATCGCGAGCGTCGACCGCGATGATCGGCGTATGCCGCACGTAAGGTCGGATTAGCCGTTCGACGGCCGCGATCTGGTCTCGGCCGATCGAGCTATGCGTTTGTGGCAGGGCGGAGGAAGCGTGGATTGCGGGTTGACAATCCGATTACCGAGGGAATTAGCCAACT
>VAZT01000421.1 GCA_005884825.1 Alphaproteobacteria bacterium | reverse complement strand
TGCCGTGGTCAATGCGTTTGCGGTCGCGCCGCGCGAGCGCTTCGTCGGGCCGGGACCGTGGGGGGTCAAGAGCCCGATGAACATGGCCACCCACGGGCCGGTGTGCGGTTGATCGTCTGGTGCCGAGAGCGTCCCGCCGAGATGGCTGCTCGGTACGGCGCGAAACGCCGTGCTCGATTAGCGCGATCGTCGGGGACTGCTATGAGCTCGGCTGATCGGGCGCGGTCGGCACTTCGGCGGCGGCAGAGAAATATTTATCCCTCTCGGGCAAGCTGACCTTTTCTGCCTGAACAAGAACGCTGAGCGCGTTCGCGATCGACTGCCGGCCGATGCCTTGCGGACCAAGCTCCGCTGTGATCTCGGCGGTTGTCATGCCTTGTGGGTGCTCGGTTACGGTTTTGAGCACTGCCGACTCAACGAAGCCTCGCGGATGTTTCTCGCCTTGGGGCGGCTTCGTGATTTGAAATGGCCCAGATGTCTTACCGAATTGGGCATTAACGCGACCGTGGAACAATACTGCGGCGAGATAGCCCAGGGCGAAGCTGGCGACCACTGTCAAGAAGCGCTCTTGATCGAATTGACGTGATACAGCCTCGGCTGCTTCCACCGGGGTGGAGAGAAAGCGGTTGATGCCGACGCCCTTGTGAGACGCGCCCCGCGCTGCGATTTGCTGACCTAGCTTCCGCGCCGAATGTCGCCTCACGCTCTCCGGGTCGGAATACGCATCTCCGACCCGCTCGCCCATGGACTCCGCGGTTTTCTCCGAGGTGCTTGCCTCGGCCCAGGACGCCGCTGCAAACCGCCGGGCCGCTTCCTCCTGTGACATGTCCGGCTTCGTTCCGGCGTAGGGCGGCGCGCTCTCATGCCTTTGCCCGACAGCTTCTTCTGCAATCCTGTCCCGGTCCGCTTGGCTTTCCATCGCGATCTCCCTTAGGCAGTCTCGCTCTTGGAGGGTAGAACATCATTCGTGGATCCGAAATTCCGGGCGGGCTCGCCTGGGCGACGGTTTCGGAAGTCAGGTTCGCAATTGACTCTCTCCTGGAGGGAAATGGATTCGAACCCTCGGTCCCCCGCAAGAAGGACAACGGATAGCAGGACCGGTACACGCCCACCTCTCCGTCGGTGCGCGGTGCGCGGGGGGCATATCCCGTACTAAACCAGCGACTTGATGTCTGCAGCAAAGGTGGGGAAACCGTAGACCAGGTCCCTGGTGTCGCCGGCCGTGATACCGTGCTTCATCGCGAGCGCGAAGATATGGATCAGTTCCTCAGCGGCGTGCCCCACAATGTGCGCGCCGACGATACGATCCGTTTGCCGGTGGACCAACACCTTCGCCCAGGCGGCCGTCTCGGCATAGGTGCGACCCGATAACCACTCGCGCATGTCATTGACCTCAACGCGGAGCTCAAGTCCCTTCTCCTCGGCGGCGGCTTGCGTCAGGCCGACGCTTGCAAGCCCCGGCACGGTAAAGACGCACGAGGGAATGCTCGTGTAATCTGGCGTGTGCTTCGGGCCCTCGACGATGTTGCGGCCGACAATCCGTCCCTCGTAAGTCGCGATCGGGGAAAGCTGCTGGGTCGCGGCGACTGCGTCACCGCAAACATATGCCGCCGGGTTCGACGTCGAGCGCAAGTGCGCATCGAGCGCGATCCGCCCGTCTTCCGTCGCGATATCGCCGGCAGAAAGCTCGAGGCCGTCGACGTCGGCGACCCGCCCGGCGCCGTTGACTACTCGGTCCGCCTCGACCGCGTGCCCGGACCCACCCTCCTCATAGAGCACGCGGAGCCGGTCCCCTGCCCGCTCGATCCGTTGGATCGCGACCCCCGTGTGGATTGCGACCCCAATCCGCTCAGTCTCGCTGCGTACCTGCGCGACTGCCTCCGTATCCATACTATCGAGCAGCCGCGGTAGCGCCTCGAGGATCGTGACTTTAGCGCCCGCTCGAGCGTAGACGTGGCTGAACTCGAGCGCGATCACTCCGCCGCCGACAAACACCACCTCAGCAGGCAATCGGCGCTCGCTCAGCACATTGTCGGAGGTGATCATCACCTCGCCGCCGGGAAAGGGGAGTTTGCGCGGCTTCGAGCCGGTGGCGATTACGATGTGCTTTGCCTCTAGGATGTCGCCGTTTACCGCGACCGCGTTCGGGCCGGCGAAGCGGCCGCGATCATGGATCACTTCGACGCCGCGCTTTTTCATCAGTTCCCCAAGCGAGGCCGGGATTTGGCGGATCATCGCCTTCTCGCGGTCGATCAGCGCCGCCCAGTCGAGGCTCGGCTTGCCGACCGCGATATGATGCGCTTTGGCACGCTCGATCTCATCGAGCGCGTGCGCAGCCGCGACCAGCACCTTTTTCGGCACGCAGCCGCGGTTTGGGCACGTCCCGCCGAGCAAGTCTGGCTCAATCATGGCGACTTTGAGCCCCGCCTCCCGCGTCGCCACGGTAACGCCCATACCGGCATTGCCGCCGCCAATGATCACTACGTCAAAGCTGTGTGTGGGCATCCCGCTGTGCTCCTTGAGGGCTGACGCGATCGGATGGCCCGGGCGCACCTGCGCCGTCCAGAGTCCCGGCCTGCCGCGTCCCGACGTCTCACATCACCTAGCAACCGATACTCCCCAGATGCCCGGGGTAGCCGGAAACCAGTATTTGCCTCCTGGCCTTTGATTGGCAATAAGACTCCGCACAACCGGCGCCGTGGGCGCTAATAGAACCAGAACGCATGTCTAGGGCCGGACGGCTTCGCCTGCAGCCGCGGAATCTTCTCTTAAAGGCAAACTTGGTGGCAGCAGCGGACGGAAAGGATTCCAATTCCGGCCCACACCATGCGGGAGATCGAGGGTTCGATCCCCCTTCCTCCAGCAGCGGGGCTCCGCATAGCGCATCATAGCGTCAGCCTACCCGCGAACTTTGATCGACCCGGCGCTGCGTGCCGCCGCCTTCACTGACGCTCTCTTCAGCGACCAACGCCAACTTTGACGCAGTCCCATTGTTGTGCCGCAAACAGAAAGGGCCTGAACCGCCCCGAGATAACGCCTATTGCCAGCCACCACTTCGCTAGCTCCGGCGCGTTCATCCCGTTCGCCGCGCAGCATGCACTGCTTACAAAGGCGTTGCCCCGGCGGGGAGCGGATTGCGGTCATCGCGCAGCTTGTAGAGCAGGTCGCCCTCTATCGCCTGACGTGCCGCAGCGATATCGATCTCAAAAATCCGGGCGGCGTTCTCGCCGAAAATCTGATTCTTCGCCTCGGGCGTCAGCTGCGGGTAACGGTGTTGGGCAGCGAGCTCTTCAGGTATCGTGAAGGTCTTGAAAGCCTCGATCTGCCAATCCGGCGGTCCGATCACGGGTGTGTCGGTACCCCACAGAATGTGATCGGCACCAAAGCCGTCGAGCAGGTTCCCGATCAGGACTGAATACCTCGCCGGATCCGTCCGCATCATCCGGGCCAAGCTGCCGAGTTCGGCGTAGATATTTTTGACCTTGGCCGCCTTGGCCTGACCGGCGAGCTCGGCTTCCCACGGAAAAGCGCTGTGGAAGGCGATAAAGTTGAGGTCGGGAAAAGCGGCGGCCGCTCGGGCCAAATCACCGGTGTGGCAGTACTCTTCGAGGAATAGCCCAGGCAGACCCTTGTGCACACAGACGTTCTTTACGCCGTGCCGACGCAGCACTTCAAAAAGTGGATACGTGTTCTTCTCGTCATCGAGGACCCAGCCGCGGGTGTCCGGACCCGGCGGATAGAGCTTCAGGCCGTCAATCTTGATCGTTTCGCACTGGTAGATCAGCGATTCGATCGCAGAGGCGCCGTCGGGCGGGTCGACAGTCCCGAGCACGCGGATGCGCGAGGGGGCCATCGAGCGGATAAAGGCTGCCTCGCGCGGTGGAAAAAGATCGACGCCGTCAAACGCCGCACGCATCCCGAAGCTGTTCAGAAAGGCGATATCGGTTTCGCTGCCGAGAAAGACGTCCTCGAGGAACATGACGCGCCCCATATCGGCGATCGGCACCGGATGGCCGACGACCCCGGCGCGCGAGCCCGCGAGCGATTTGAGGAAATGCTCCCCCCGCTCGCTCATCTGGCGGATGCCGCCGGCGCGCCACCACACATGGGTCTGGGCGTCGACGAGGATCGGTGGGCGGGCCGCGTCGCGATCTGCAATTCGCTCAGCCGCGACGCGATCGGAGTACAGCTCGGCAGCCGAAAAAGTATGTGCCTTACGCTGCCAAAACGAGAAGGCCGTGGCGCCGCTTGCGAGCCCGAGCAACCCGCGGCGCGACAGTGTGATCCGAGGCCAATTAATAACCGTTTTAGTCATCACCCTGTTCAACCTCCCGCGTCGGTAAGATTAGCGGCGGCGGACCAGCGGGTTAACGGGCGGCGCCGTCGCGTTTGTTTTGGTACCTAAACTCGCCGATCAGTAGGATTAAGCAGGCGGGAGCAGAAAAGCATCAAAATTGGTGCCTCACTTTTCTGCGACAGAGATCGACGCCTCCGCGGGGGGACCGACGGTTCGAATCCCGTTCCCTCCAGCGGACAGTCCGTCTCTCTCCCGCTCCGCGTTCGAAGACCAAGAACCTGGGCTTTCCGCGCGGCTGTGGGCGGTCGGCTTGGCGCCTGGGTCGGCAGA
>VAZT01000002.1 GCA_005884825.1 Alphaproteobacteria bacterium | reverse complement strand
GCTGCCTCCCGCTCTCTCTCACGCTGGCGCGGCAGGGTCAGGGCGGGGGCAGGCCTCCTTGCGTTTCTGCTGATCGTCCTCGGCGGTGCGCTCTACCTGTACGTTCGCTCGGCATTGCCGCAGACCGAGGGCCGCATCGCGCTGGCCGGACCAAAGGCCGAGATCCGGGTCGAGCGGGATCCCGATGGCATACCGCGGATCGTCGCCCAGGACGACGAGGACCTCGCCTTCGGGCTCGGGTTTGTGCATGCCCAGGAGCGGCTCTTCCAGATGGAATTGCAGCGGCGCTACGGCGCCGGCCGGCTTGCCGAGATCTTTGGACCGCAGACGATTGCCGTCGATCGGCAAATGCGGGTGCTCGGCCTCTACCGCGCCGCCGAGGCCGAGATCACGTTCCTTTCACCGGAGATGAAACGTGCGCTCGACGCGTATGCCGCGGGTGTCAACGCCTTTCTCCAATCGCGCCCAGGTGCGTTGCCACCCGAATTCCTGTTGCTGGGCTTTACCCCCGAACCGTGGCGCCCGGCCGACAGTCTCATTTGGGGCAAGCTGATGGCGCTTCAGGTCGGCGGAAATTATCGAGGGGAATTACTGCGGGCGCGGATGGCGCGGACGATCTCGGCGAACGACCTCGCTTTTCTTTTTCCGGAATACCCGAAAGACGCGCCGACGACGCTCGCCGATATGGTGCCGATCTATCGCCGGCTGGCGCTCGATGATCTGTATGAGGCGCTGCCGCCGATCGTGGGGCCAAACTACGCCTCCAACAACTGGGTCGTCGATGGGCGGCACAGCGCCAGCGGCAAGCCGATCCTCGCAAACGATCCGCATCTGGCCTTTGCTGCTCCTGGAGTTTGGTTCCTCGCCCGCCTCGAGACCCCGCAGCACAAAATCGCCGGCGCCACCGCCGCCGGCGTCCCGCTGGTCGTCATCGGCCATAACGAGCGCATCGCCTGGGGGTTCACGACGACGACCGCCGATGTCGAGGATCTCTTCATCGAGCAGCTCGATCCTGCCGAACCCAACCGTTATCGGACGCCGCAAGGAAGCGAGCCGTTCAAATCACGGCACGAGAGCATCAGTGTGAAAGGCGCCCCGCCGGTTGACATCGCGATCCGCGAGACCCGGCACGGCCCGGTGCTGTCCGACGCCTTGCCGCCGGGCGCGGCCGAGCCGGGATTTATCCTGGCCTTGGCGGCGACTTTCACGATCCCCGATGACCGCAGCGCCGAGGCGCTGTGGGAGGTCAATCGCGCGGCCGATTGGCCGAGCTTCCGGGCGGCATTGCGGCACTTCGTCGGGCCGATTCAGAACATCGTCTATGCCGATATCGACGGAACGATCGGCTTTATTGCGCCGGGGCTGGTGCCGATCCGTCGGAACGGGCAAGGCTGGATGCCGGCACCCGGCTGGACCGGCAGCCATGATTGGACCGGGTTTATTCCATTCGAGGCGCTGCCGAGCGCGGTCAATCCGCCGTCAGGCCACTTCGTGACCGCCAACAACAAGATCGTGCCGGACAGCTATCCCTATTTCCTGAGCCGCGACTGGGATCTGCCGAACCGCGCGGAGCGGATCGAGGCGTTGCTCGCCGCAACCCCCGTGCAGACCAACGCGTCGAGCGCGGCAATACAGGCCGATACATTGTCGCTGATGGCTCAGCGCCTGGTGCCGCTGATGACGGGGGCGGTGGCGCAAGACGTCACGACCCGGGAAGCGGCGGCATCGCTGCGGCACTGGGACTTTCGCATGGATATGGACAAGGCTGAGCCGTTGCTGTTCACCGCTTGGCTGCGCGAGTTCAGCCGCTCGATCCTCTTCGGGCGGTTTGGCGACGCCGTGTCCGATTACTGGGATTTGCGGCCCCGGGTGATGGAGGCGGTGTTGACCGAACGGCCGGACTGGTGCGACGACCCGAAGCGGCCCGGCGAGGAGAGCTGCGGGTCGCGTCTCGCCGAAGCCCTCGAAGCGGCTCTCGTCCGGCTGCGCCGCGACTACGGCCCTGATATGGCGCAATGGAAATGGGGACGAGCGCATGTCGCAGTGTTTGCGAACCCGGTGTTCAGCCGAATCCCGATCCTGCGGGATTGGCTCGAGATCACGATCCCAAGCCCGGGAGCTTACGATACGCTCAACCGCGGCCCGAGCACGATCCGCGACGAGGCGAAGCCGTTCGAGCACCGTTACGGCGCGGGGTTGCGCATGATCACCGATCTGGCCTCGCCGGACGATTCCAGAATGATCGCGACGCCCGGCCAATCCGGCGGCCCGCTCTCGGCTCATTACAGTGATTTGCTGCAGCGCTGGCGAGACTTCGGCTGGCTCGTACCGGGTCGATCTTCCGCCGCATCCACGCTTGCTCTGGTTCCCGAACGATGAAAAATTTGGCCGTGAATCGCGTAACTTACCCTCTCCCCCCTAAAGGGCGAAGAGGGGCCCCTATAATGGGCATCAGCTCGTATCACTCGCATGCGGGAGCGAGGTGATGAACGAGCTGCCTCTGACGATTGCAGCGGTCCGGCAGGCCGCCGCGGCGATCGAGGGTGCTATTGCGCACACGCCCGCGATAGCGGCGCCGGCAATCTCGGAACTCGTCGGCGCCGAGGTTCACTTGAAACTGGAGACGCTGCATCGCACCGGTTCGTTCAAGGAGCGCGGCGCCCTCGCCAAGCTGCTGACCTTGGACCCGGGTGCGCGCCGTGCCGGCGTGGTTGCGATGTCGGCCGGCAATCATGCGCAAGGTGTGGCCTACCACGCCCGGCGGCTCGGCATCCCGGCGACGATCGTGATGCCCGAGGGCACGCCCTTCATCAAGATCGACCGCACCGAGGCGTACGGCGCGACGGTCCTGCTCAAGGGCAACAGCCTCGCCGCCGCCCGCCAGGCGGCCGACGCGCTCGCCCGCGATGAGGGGTTGGCTCTCGTCCATCCCTATGACGATCCGGCGGTCATCGCCGGTCAGGGGACGATCGCGCTCGAGCTGCTCGCCGATCAGCCGAACCTCGACACGATCTTCGTGCCGATTGGCGGCGGCGGACTGATTTCCGGGATCGCGGTCGCCGCCAAGGCACTCAAGCCGGAGATCGAGATCATCGGCGTGCAGTCGACCCTGTATCCGTCGATGTACCGGTTGATGCGCGGCGAGGATCCCGGTCCGCCCGCCGCAGCCGCTACCCTCGCCGAGGGCATCGCAGTCAAGGAGCCGGGCCAACTGACGCGGCGCATCGTCAAGGCCCTCGTCTCGGACATCCTGCTGGTCGACGATGTGACGATCGAGCGCGCGATCGAGGTGCTGCTCGAGCGTCAGAAATTGGTCGTCGAGGGGGCGGGCGCCGCCGGTCTCGCCGCCGTATTGGCCGCGCCGGAGCGGTTTCGCGGCCGGCGAGTTGGTATTGTCATTTGCGGCGGCAATATCGACGCACGTCTTCTCGCCTCGATCCTGATGCGCGGTCTGGTGCACGCGGGCCGGCTGGTCCGGCTGCGCTCGGAATTGCCCGATATCCCCGGCGCCCTTTCCCGCCTCTCCGGGGTAATCGGCAAGCATTCCGGCAATATCGTCGAGGTCCATCATCAGCGCTTGTTCCACGACACCTCGGTCAAGCGCGCCGAACTCGACGTCGTCGTCGAAACCCAGAACCGTCGCCACGTCGAGGTATTGATTGCAGCGCTGATCGCGGCTGGCTTCCCGACGCACCTGCTGCCAAACGGCGGGTTCGACGGAGAGGAAGCTTAGGCTCCTTCGACCAGGAATACGCGGCCGCGCGAGGCCGATTGCCGGATTTTCAGCGCTTGCTGGTATTCCTCCGAGCCGTACCAGCGGCGGGCGGCATCCGCATCCGGAAACTCGATGACGACGATCCGTTCCGGCTCGGGCCCGCCTTCGAGCAGATCGATCTTGCCGCCGCGCACGACAAAGCGCCCGCCAAACCGCGCGACGCTGGCCGCTGCGAGCGGTCGATACCCGTCATAGGCGGTGGGATCGGTCACCTGGATCTCGGCAATGATGTAGGCAGGCATGGCAAGCTCCTGTCGGAATGGGAATGCGCCACCTTATCGCGAACCTTGCCGCAGCGGCGATGATCCCTACATGCTGCGCGGTTTTCGCAACGCATGGTGCCGATCATGGCCAGCTTTGGCGACGCCTCGATCTTTTATGACACTCGGGGGATGCCCGATCCGGCGGCCGTGCCCGAGGCGTATGAGGGCGTGCTGTGGCGCCGCACCCTCGCCTATTTCGTCGATCTCTGCGTGATCGCCGTGATCGCCGTGCTCTGCTGGATCGTCTTTGCCGTGCTTTGGCTGCTCAGCTTCGGACTGCTGGGGCCGGTGCTGTGGTTTGCCTTCGGATTGATCCCGCTCGCTTACCATACCTTGTTGCTGAGCGGCCCGCGGTCGGCCACCGTCGGCATGCGGCTATTCGATGTCGAATTGCGAGCGATGACGGGAGAGCGGCCACGGTTCTTGCAGGCCCTGATACAGACTGCGCTGTTTTACATCACCGTCGGTGCGACCTGCTCGCTGATCCTGCTGTTCGTTCTGTTCAACCGCCACAAGCGCACCTTGCATGACATGCTGGCCGGCACGGTAGTGGTGCGGCGTTTCCCGGTCCGCTGGGCCACCGCGCAGAACCCGTCGCCCGCCTGATCAGGTGGCCGCTTGCCGCCGGTTGATGAGCCGGCGCCAAAGAGATCGTAAACGCGCTCGAGGTGAAGCCGCGATCTGCGCCGCGAGTAGTCCTCTCTCGCGAGATATTGCGTCCCTCTCGCAGCGCAGCCGGCTGACTTCGTCGATCAGCGGCGAGAGATAATGGCTGATTGCGATCACCTGCTCGTCAGCCGCCTCCACGCGGCTCGCCAGCACCGCAGCATTCTGGCGCAGCTGCTCGTTCTCTTGCGATCCCGCTTCGAGCTGCGATCGCAGATCGCCAATTTCGGTTTCAAGGCGATGCCGTGCTGCGTCCCATTCGCGCTGCTGGCCCCGGAGTGCGTCGATTGCGTTTTGTTGCAGCTGTGATTGCCGGGCCGCGTCCTCGATCTCGGCCCGCAACTGCGCAATCTGGCTGTCCCGCTGGGCCCGCAGATCGACGGCGGACGATAGCCGAGATTGCGTGTCCGCGAGCTCGCCCTTGAGCGCCGTGTTGCCGGCCTGTAGCGCCGCCTTCTGCTGCAGCCATGTTTCGCGTTCGGCCGAGAAGCGCCGCGCCGCCGCCGAGAACTGCGACTTCGCCTCGACCAGATCGGCTTCGAGGCGGATTATCGTCGCGGTCGTTTCGGTGAGACGCGCGCGTTCGCTCTCGAGGTCGCGAGACGTCACACGAAGCGCGGCAACGGGCGATTCCAGATTGCACCCCCGCAACAAAGGCATGTCCACGCGATTACGATGCCATTTCGCGCCGTCGAAAACGGCAACCGGGTGAAGCATCGAGAATTGCGGGTCGGCGGGATAGCCGCGGGTTGCCAAATCGCGAAACAGCGGTTCGATCGCCGGACAGGTGGCGACGAACGCCTCCGGGTCCCAGAGAAGTTCGAACCGGCGCAGGCCGTCCACCGGTTCGAGTTCGCAGTCGGCGTGTTCTTCCAGCCACCGAACCGTTCCACTCGGCTCGCGGGCGCGGTCCATGATGTAAATTTTCCTGTCCCGCACCTCGCGTTTGCCGGTTACCGCCTCTCCGCTGCGCAACGAACACAACACCTCGTAGAAGCCGCACGGATAGCTCAAATTGAAGAATGCGTCGTGAATTTGCAGCGCCCCGTCGATGTCGACGATAGTGACGGTATGGGTCAGGCTTTCGGGGAAGCCGAACCGGTAGCACCAGGCGCGCAGGCCGTGCTCGCTATAGGCTCGCCACAAGGCCAGCGCGGCACCCGCCGACGACACGCCCAGCCTGGTGTTCTCCAGGATTGCGGCAATGTCCGCATAGCACATCCGGTGATCGAGCTCGGCGGTGCGGTTCGCCGAAGCGACCGGCATCTCTCGATAGGCTCGCCGGCGCAGTTTGTTTGCGCGTCGCGCAAGGTCCTTCAAGCCGAACCCCTTTATCCCGATTAAGGGCGGGCCGCGTTTGAAATTATCCGGGCGGCCGAGCAGTATCGGCGCCATGGCGCCTTTCCGACAAGCTTCGACTGCCCTCCTCTGCGCTGTGCTCTGCTCCGTTGCGGCGGCATGCGTTGTCCCGCGCGATATCGGGCTCGCCGAGCGCTGCGCCGACATCATGCGCCGCGCCTATCCGAGTGCGGCGATCGACATCACGAAGAGCGACGCAGCGGCTACCAGCCTGACGACGATCATCGCCAAGGCCGAGGGGGTCCGCACCGACCTGCCGCCCGGTGCGCCTCTGCCGCAGAATCTGGCCGTCGAGTGCCGGTTCGACGAGAATATTTTGACCGGATTCAGGTGGACGGTCGGACCGACGCACTGAACGGGTTCGCCCAGGACCTCGTTCTGGGCTGGCGCCTCCGGCCTGCTCTCAGCCATAATCGGAATCCGAGCGCGCAGCGCAACGAGGAGGCGGGGCGATGAATCTGAAGCCCGGGGCCGGGAACCGACAAAAACGCGAATGGCTCCGGCGGGAAGCGCGCTCGGCTTCGGCGAAAGAAGGTTGGCTCGCCCCGTTTCGACAGTTCTTCGCGACCTCGCCGATTACCTGCCCCTACATAGCGGGTCGTGCCGAGCGCAAGCTGATCGTCGAGCTCGGCGGCAATGGCGCCGCCCTATTTTATGATGATCTGTCCCGCGCTGGGTTTCGCCGCAGCCACGGCTTCGCCTACCGGCCCGCCTGCCGCGGCTGCTCCTCCTGCGTACCGGTGCGGATCGCCGTCGACCGCTTCAGCCATACCCGCTCGACCCGGCGCATCCGCAACGCCAATCGCGATCTTTCCGCCCGCCTGCTGGGCGCGCGTGCCACGCCGGAGCAATTCCGGCTGTTCTCGGCCTACCAGCGTTCTCGCCATAGCGACAGTGATATGGCCTCGATGAGCTATGGCGACTATCACGGCATGGTCGAAGATACGCCGGTGCGGACGGCGATAGTCGAGTCTCGCGATGTTTCCGGAGAGCTCGTCGCCGCATCGCTGGTCGACCTGCTCGACGACGGAGTCTCGGCAGTCTACAGCTTTTACGATCCGCAGCAGCCGAAACGCAGCCTCGGCACGTGGAGTATCCTGTGGCTCGTCGAAGAATGCCGGCGCCATGGGCAGCCTTTCGTCTATCTCGGTTATTGGATCGCCGAGAGCCCGAAAATGGCCTACAAGGCTCGTTTCCCGGCACTCGAGCGCTTGGTCTATGGCGCCTGGACGGAATTTTGAAATAGCGGAAGTGTAAGGCGCAATGGCGATCGGCGCTCTCGACTCCGCGATCTTCGCCGACATGTTCGGCACCGCGCCGATGCGCCAGGTGTTCGGCGACGACGCCTTTCTCGCGCGCTGCATCGAGGTCGAGGCAGCTCTCGCGCGCGCCCAGGGAAGGCTCGGGATCATCCCGGCCGAGGCGGCCGATGCGATCACGCACGCGGCGAATGCGCTGGCGAGCGGCCGCGAGGTGCTCGACCTGGCGCGCCTGAAGAACCAAACCGAGACGGTCGGCTATCCGATCCTGCCGCTCGTACGCCAGATGGCCGAATTGGCGGGTGAGTCGGGGCGCTATTTGCATTGGGGCGCTACCACCCAGGACATCATGGACACCGCTGCGGTATTGCAGATCCGCGCGGGCCTCGCGCTGATCGAACAGGACCTGACAGCGACGCGCGGCCATCTCGCCGAGCTCGCGCGCAAATACCGCGACACGCCGATGGCCGGGCGCACCCACCTGCAGCACGCACTGCCGGTGACGTTCGGCTACAAGGCGGCGGTCTGGCTTTACGCTCTCGACCGCCATGCCGATCGGCTGCGCGAATTGCGCCCGCGGGTGCTGCTGGTCCAGTTCGGCGGCGCCGCCGGCACCTTGGCCTCGCTCGGCAATGGCGAGCGCAGCCTCGAGACCCGCGCCGAGCTGGCCCGCGAGCTGAACCTCGGCGACCCGCCGATCACCTGGCACGTCGTCCGCGACGGCATCGCCGAGACCGTCCAGATCCTGGCGCTGCTGGCCGGCAGTCTCGGCAAGATCGCCTTCGACGTCATGCTGATGTCGGCGACCGAGTTCGGCGAAGCGGCCGAACCGTTTATCGAAGGCCGCGGCTCGAGCTCGACGATGCCGCAGAAGCGCAACCCGATCTCGTGTGAGCTGATCCTGGCCGCGGCTAAGGTGCTGCGCCAGCACGCGGGGCTGGTGCTCGATGCGGTCGTCAGCGATTTCGAGCGGGCGACCGGCCCGTGGCATGTCGAATGGGTAGCGCTGCCCGAAGCGTTCGGCTTTGCCGCAGGCGCGCTGCATCAGGCGCGTTTCATGCTCGGCGGCCTGATCGTCGACCCCGACCGCATGGCGAGGAACCTTGCGACGACGCACGGGCTCATCGTCGCGGAGGCGGTGATGATGGGCTTGGCGCCATACACCGGCCGCAACGAGGCGCACGATCTCGTCTATGACGCCTGCCGCGTCGCGATCGAGACCGACCGCCCGCTGTTCGGCGTATTGATGGAGAACCCTGCCGTCGCCGAACTGCTCGGTCCGGAGAAGCTCGCCTCGTTGACCGATCCCGCTAACTATCTCGGCGCCGCGCCGGCGATGGTCGACCATGTGCTGACCCGGCACGCGGACGGCAAGGGGACGTGACGGAGCTGAGGGCCAGAGCGCGAACTAGCGGAATGTGGGGCGCCGATAGGGCTAGCCGGCCCCGTCGTTCTGCCCTTTTTCCGCAACAACCCGTTCAGACTGCTCTTGCCACATCGGGGCGAACCGCCTATCCGCTCGCCGGTGGCCGACATTGCGCCTGCCGAAAGAACGGAGCGGACCGGTGCGACGGTGGAGCAGGTGCTCCCCGCCGAGCGGCGGTTGCGCGACAGCGAGCTGTTCCTGCTCGCGCTCGCACTGGCGGCCGGCGTCGTGGCCGGCGTCGGGGTGGTGCTGATCGACCTGCTGCTCGCTTTTCTGCGTTGGGTGGCTTTCGGAGTTGGGTCTGACCAACATCTGATCGACATCGATCTCGGTCCCGCACGGGTCTTGCTGATGCCGGTTTGCGGCGGGCTGCTCGTCGGCTTGTCTTTGATGCTGTTGCGGCGCTGGCGGCCGCGCGAGATCGTCGACGCGATCGAGGCGAACGCTCTGCTCGGCGGCCGGATGTCGGTTTCCGACAGCCTTGGCCTGGTTGCCGCGACCCTGCTGTCCGGCGGGTTCGGAGCCTCGGTGGGAATGGAGGCGGCCTACACCCAGCTGGGGGCGGCGCTCGCATCACGGCTCGGCAGATCGGTCGAGCTGCGGCGTGACGACGTCCGCACGCTCGTCGGATGCGGCGCGGCCGGCGCGATCGCAGCTGCCTTCAACGCCCCGCTGACCGGCGCGTTCTACGCCTTCGAGCTGATCATCGGCAGTTATACGCTGCAGACCTTGGCGCCGGTCGGCCTCGCGGCGCTGACCGGCGCGTTGGTCGTTCGCGGCCTCGTCGGCCCGACCCCGATCTTTGTCGTCTGGCACGAGATCAGCATTTCCGCCTCCGATTATCCGGCATTTTTTTGCCTCGGCCTGGCCTCGGCCGGGCTGGGCATCCTCGTCATGAAGGGGGTGACCTCGACCGAAGCGTTGTTCCGCTCGCTCGCGGTGCCGCGCTGGGCGCGGCCGGCGATCGGCGGCCTTCTTATCGGGGCGATTGCCGTGCCGTTTCCGCAAATTCTCGGCGGCGGGCATGGCGGCATCATGCGGGCATTGCATTCCGGCTTCGATCTCGCCTTTCTCGCCGGTTTAATCGTCGCCAAAATCCTCGCCTCGGCCGTATCGATCGGCGCCGGGTTTCGCGGCGGCCTGTTCAGCACCTCGCTGTTCCTCGGAAGCCTGTTCGGCAGCTTCATCGGCAGCGGGTTGGTCCAGCTCGGCCCGCAGTTCGGCGCCGATCCGTTGGTCTATGCCATGGTCGGCATGGGCGCGGTGGCCGCCGCGATCGTCGGCGCTCCGGTCACGATGATCATGATCGTGCTCGAAACGACCGGCGAATTTTCGGCGATGATCGGCGTCATGGTCGGTGTCGTTACCGCGGCGATCGCGGTGCGTCATTGGTTCGGCTATTCCTTTGCGACATGGCGCTTCCATTTGCGCGGGTTGAGCATACGCAGCCCCGAGGATGTGGGTTGGATCAACGAGCTCCTGGTCGGGCCGATGATGCGGCGCGATCCGGCGGTCATCGCCGCCGAGCTGCCCATCGACGGGCTCCGCAAACGGTTTCCGGCCGGCAGCATCAGACAGGTTTTCGTCGTCGACGGCCGCGGCGGGTTCTGCGGCATAATCGATCCTGGCGATCCCAGCGTCGTCAACGACGCAGAGGAGAGCAAGACCGTCGGTGACCTGGTCTCGCAGCCGGCGCCGTTCCTGCTGCCGAGCGACGACCTGCGCACGGCGCTCGATAGGTTCAGCCAAGCGGCGCAGGAGACCCTACCCGTTGTCGATAATCCAAAGGACCGTCGGATCATCGGCTACATGAGCGAAGCCTACGCTCTACGCCGCTATGCCCACGAGCTCGAGCGCCATCGCGGGGGGCGGCAGGATGATGCGGGCATCTTCAGCCCGGCTCCCGGAGACACCCCGACCGGGCCCAAGCGACCATAAAAAGGCGACGAAATTTTCGCATTGGTGCGTTAGAATAGATGCAACCCTTATCGAGCCGAGCGGGTTTTCTAGGCGAGGGCTCTGCTCGGAGAGAACGGCCTTCGCCGAGACGTACCGTGTTGAAAACAACCGCCCTATGATGACCGCCTACGTGCGGCGACGACGCTGGGCATTGCGCGCGGGGCGGCAAACCGTTAACAACGCGACCGATCGAGCCGCGTCCGTGATGTCATCCGGGCGAAAGGCGCAAGGGTGCGTCCAGGCGCAGGTAGAGTTCCTGAATCAGAACGGGTGGCGGCGGCAGTGCCCCGGCCGACGCCACAAAAGGAGTTGAGGGATGGCAGACGTCGTAGCCCGTGATCTTCGTGTTCCCGCGCGAAGCGGACAACTCACCCTCCACAAATTCGCGCGCCGCAAATCGACGATCGCATTCTTGATGGCGTTGCCCCTGATCACGATCGTCCTGTGCTTGGTCGTCTACCCGGCATTCTATTCGATCCATCTTGCAACCTTGAACAAGTCGATGCAGCGCTTTGTCGGCTTCGGGAATTTCGAGTTCCTGTTCCGGCGCAACACATTTTGGATGGTGGTCGAGCAGTCGCTGCTGTTCGCGATCACCGCCGTCATCTTCAAGGCTGTGGTCGGCTTTATCGTCGCCCATTTCGTCCACAATCTGCCGGCCCAAGGGCAACGCAAATGGCGCGGCATGCTGCTGATCCCTTGGGTAATCCCGCCGGCGATGAGCACGCTCGCCTGGCTCTGGCTGTTCGATCCCTCGTACAGCGCGTTCAACTGGGTCTTCGCCCATCTAGGCATGCCGCAGCTGGCTTGGCTAGGCAATCCCTATTGGGCGCGCTTCTGCGTGATCCTGGTCAATGTGTGGGTCGGATCGCCGTTCTTCATGATCATGTATCTCGCGGCGCTCAAATCGGTCCCCGAACAACTGCACGAGGCCGCCGCGATCGACGGAGCCAATTGGCTTCAAAAGATCTGGTATATCAACCTGCCGATGATGCGCAACATCATCCAGATCACGGCATTGTTCTCGCTGATCGTAACCTTTGCTAATTTTGATATCGTCAAGATCCTCACCAATGGCGGACCCGTCGACCAGACGCACGTCTTCGCCACCTGGGCATTCACCTTGGCGATCCAGGGGAACGATATTCCGCTCGGCGCCTCGGTATCGCTGTTCATGGCCCCGATCCTCGCAGTCGCGGCGTTCTTTATCTTGCGCAATGTGCGCCGCCGCGGAAACGAGGCATGACAATGACGACGGCAACGGCGGAAGCGACGGCCGGCCAGGCCGGCCGAGCCCGCTCCGGCAGCATTTCTCGCGGCCGGCGCAGAGCGCTCTTTTGGTCCTATTTCTTCCTGATCCTGTTCGTGATTTTCTTCCTGACCCCGCCCGTCTACATGTTTATCACGTCGCTCAAGTCGAGCGCGGAGATCTCGGCAGCAACCAATCCGTGGTGGGTCTATCATCCCACCCTCTCGAACTACATCGACCTGCTCACCCAGAACCAATTTCTGATATTCTTCCGCAACTCGGCAATTGTATCGGTCTGCGTGGTGTCGATCACAATGGTGGTCAGCATCTTCGCCGCGTTTGCCTTGGCGCGAATGCGGTTCTGGGGTTCGGCGACTTTGGCGACCGGCGTGTTCTTGACCTACCTGATACCGGAATCGCTGCTGTTCATCCCGTTGTTCAAGACTTTCGCTTACATCCATGACAAGACCGGGATCGAGCTCATCAACCATTGGTGGGTGCTGATCGTTCTCTATCCGACCTTGACGGTTCCGTTCGCGACCTGGCTGATGATCGGCTATTTCTCGAGCATTCCGAAGGAGTTGGATGAGGCGGCGCTGATCGACGGCGCCGGATATATGCAGATGCTGACCCGCATCTTCATCCCGGTGGCGATCCCCGGGATCATCGCAGCGATGATCTTCACCTTTACGGTCTCGTGGGCGAATTTCCTGTACCCCCTCGCCTTCACGACGTCGGCCGACCAGCTCGTTTTGCCGGTCGGCATCGTGACCACACTCATCCGCGGCGATGTCTATGCCTGGGGGCAGATCATGACCGGCGCGTTGCTCGGGGCGGCGCCGCCGTTGATCATCTACGCGTTTCTGATGGACTACTACATCTCCGGCCTGACCGCCGGCGCCACGAAAGGGTAGAATATGTCGCAAGTCGCGCTCCGCAACATCGTCAAGACGTTCGACCGCACTCCTGCCGTCCAGGGGATCGATCTCGACATCTCCGACCGCGAGTTCATCGTGCTCGTCGGGCCCTCCGGCTGCGGCAAGAGCACGACCCTGCGCATGATCGCGGGGCTCGAGGAAGCGACCTCGGGCGAGATTTATATCGGCGACCAGCTGGTCAATGATGTGCCGCCCAAAGACCGGGACATCGCGATGGTGTTCCAGAATTATGCGCTCTACCCGCATATGACGGTGTTCGAGAACATGTCCTTTGGCCTTCGGCTGAAGAAATTCCCAAAGGCGGAAATAAGAGAGCGCGTACAGAACGCCGCCCGCATTCTCGACATCACCGACCTTCTCGACCGCCGGCCAAAGCAGCTTTCCGGCGGCCAGCGCCAGCGCGTCGCGATGGGGCGCGCGATTGTGCGCAACCCCAAAGTCTTCCTGTTCGACGAGCCGTTATCGAACCTCGATGCCAAA
>VAZT01000420.1 GCA_005884825.1 Alphaproteobacteria bacterium | reverse complement strand
ATTCTGCGCCCGTTCGGCGCGATCTTCTTTGGTCACCTTGGTGATCTGATCGGGCGCAAATTCACCTTTATGCTGACCCTCGGCATGATGGGCCTGGCGACTTTTCTCGTCGGCTGCGTCCCGAGTTATGCAACCTGGGGACTTGCCGCCCCGATCATCATCTTGCTGATGCGGGGGATGCAAGGTTTGGCGCTCGGCGGCGAATATGGCGGCGCGGCGACCTACATCGCCGAGCACGCGCCCGATGGCAAACGCGGCCTTTATACCAGTTGGATCCAGACCACGGCGACAATGGGGATCGTTCTTGCGCTGCTCGCCGTTCTGATTTGCCGGCAGTCGATGAGCGTGCCGACCGAGGAGGCGGCAATGATCCACGGCAAGCTCAGGGTGCCCGTCGTGATACTGCGACCGGCAGCGTCCGCTGACACCGACATGACCCTCTCCCAAACGTTTACTCCCGAAGCCTGAGTACACGCAAAATGCGGTAGGTTTCAAGCATGCCGGATCTTTTTGCGCCAGCGCGGTGCGCCATCTCTTGAGGAGTGCGGAGGATCACACGATGGCTACGCTACCCAAGCTCTTTCCCTCGCGAATGACCGTCGGGGAATTTCTCGATTGGCCCGGCGACGGCAGTGGAAAGAAGTTCGAACTCGTCGACGGCGAACCACGCGCCATGGCGCCGGCTAGCGGAACGCACGGAAGAATTCAAGCGACCCTCGCACGTTTGTTGGGAAATCATCTAGTCGGGACCGGCTGTGGTGCGGTCATTGAACCCGGCGTTGTTCCACGCGTCCTAGCGGCAGCCAATATGCGCGTCCCCGACGTCGTCGTGACCTGCGAGGCCGACGACCCGGGAGTTCATGCGCTGGCCGAGCCAATTCTCATCGTCGAAGTTCTTTCACCGAGCAATGAGGCCGAGACCCGCGAAAATGTTTGGGCCTACACCACGATCCCGACGGTCCGCGAGATCCTGCTGATCCGGTCGACGCATATTGCCGCCGAGCTGATCAGGCGCGAACCCGATGGAAGCTGGCCGGCAACTTCCATTTCAATCGGCGAACACGATTGGCTCCCCCTAAAAAGTATCGATTTTGGCTGCGCACTGACGGCGGTATACGAGGGAACGCGCTTTTACCGCGGCAGCGAGAGCTGATCAGCGGCGCGGCAGCATTCCACCGAGGTCGCGGCCACCGAACAGGTGCACGTGAAAGTGCTGGACCTCCTGATGAGCCGCCGCCCCGGTATTGGCGAGGATGCGATACCCGCTCTCGGCCACGCCCTGCTCCCTGGCGATATGGCCGACGGCGCGCACCAGCGCGGTAATCTCCTCCGCCGAGGCGTTCTGCGAAAAATCGTCGAACGAGACGTATTCGCCCTTGGGGATCGCCAGCACATGAGTCGGGCTCTGCGGGCTGATGTCGTGGAAAGCGAGGACGTGCGCATCCTCGTAGACCTTGTTGCAAGGGATCTCGCCGCGCAGGATGCGGGCGAAGATATTGTTGCGGTCGTAGGCCATCGGTTCGCCTCGGCTATGGGGTCAGAGTTTGGCGCGGGCGCGCTTTTCAGCGATGCTGGAAGTGCCTTCGCGACGGATCAATTCCGCTGCTACGGCCGCAGGAGAAATGCCGGCAGCCGCTCATAGCACGAGCAGATGGTAGAGCAGGTCGGCGCTCTCGCCGACAAGCGCCCCCGGGTTGTCCCCGACACCTTCGATGACTGCCTCGACAGCTTCTTCGCCGAGCTTCTGGGCGATTTTGGCCCGGCCGCGCGAAAAGAGGCGGGCCGTATATGAGGTTTGCGGATCGGCCCCGCGGCGCGACTGAATGACCTGCCACAGCCGGTCGAGGGCGGGTCCCAGCGCTGCCTCAGCCATGGCTCAGCGCCGTACCGGGATGCCGCAAGCGGCGAGCCGCGCCTTGGCCTCGCCGATGCGGTAAGTCCCGAAGTGAAAGATCGAGGCGGCGAGGACCGCGGTGGCATGGCCGTCGCGGATGCCCTCGACCAGGTGGTCGAGAGTGCCCACGCCGCCGGAGGCGATGACCGGCACGCGAACCGCATCGGCGACGGCGCGCGTCAATGGGATGTCGAACCCCGATTTGGTGCCGTCCCGGTCCATCGAGGTCAGCAGGATCTCGCCGGCGCCGTAATCGGCAAGCCGGCACGCCCACGCGATCGCGTCGATCCCGGTCCGCCGGCGGCCGCCATGCGTGAACACCTCCCAGCGTTCGGGGGCCACGGCTTTGGCGTCGATCGCCGCGACGATGCATTGGCTGCCAAATTTCTGGGCCGCTTCGCGCACAAATTCCGGCCGGGTGACGGCGGCGGTGTTGACCGACACCTTGTCGGCCCCGGCGAGAAGGAGCCGGCGGATGTCCTCGATCGTCCGCACACCCCCGCCGACGGTCAGCGGCATAAAGCATTCCTCAGCCGTCCGCCGCACCACGTCATAGAGCGTATCGCGGTTTTCCGCGCTGGCAGTGATATCGAGGAAGCACAGCTCGTCGGCACCTTCGCGGTCGTACAACCGCGCCTGCGCCACCGGGTCGCCGGCATCGACAAGGTCAATAAAATTGACGCCCTTGACGACCCGACCATCCTTGACGTCAAGACAGGGGATGACCCGCATCTTTAGCACGGGGTCGGCTCCTCCGTCAGGCGCAACGCCGCTCGTGGATCGATCCGCCCGTCATAGAGCGCGCGCCCGCAGATAATTCCGGCGATGCCGTCCGCTTCGTGCGCTTTCAACGCGGCGATATCGGCGAGCGCGGAGACCCCGCCCGAGGCGATCACCGGAATCTGGACCTGTCGCGCCAGATTGGCCACACCTGCTGCATCGATACCCGAGAGAGCCCCGTCGCGCTCGATATCGGTGTAGATCAGGGCGGCCACGCCGCAATCCTCGAACCGGCGCGCGAGATCGACGATGCCGACCGCTGTCGTTTCGGCCCAGCCTTCTATGGCGGCATGCCCGTTGCGCGCATCGATGCCGACGGCGATTGCACCGGGGTGGTCCGCGGCGGCGCGGCGCACCAGATCGGGATGGCGGAGCGCTGCGGTGCCGAGCACGACGCGGTCGATGCCGAGCGCCAGCCACTCGTCAATCGCGTGGCGGTCGCGGATGCCGCCGCCGAGCTGCATTCGCAGATCGACCGAGGCGCGGATCGCCTTGACCGCTTCGCCGTTGACCGAGTGGCCGGCGAACGCGCCGTTGAGGTCGACGACATGCAGCCAGGAGAAGCCGGCCTCGGCAAATGCCCGGGCCTGTGAGGCGGGATCCGCGTTGAAAATCTTGGCGCTCGCCATATCGCCGCGGAGCAGGCGGACGCAGGCGCCATCCTTCAGGTCAATGGCCGGGTAGAGGATCACAGCGTCCCCGGCTCGTCCTCAAGGAGCTTGTAATAGTAGTGCCCTGGTATGATCCGTCCCTCGACCTGAGCGTAAACCGGGTGGGTGCCCCAGCGCCGGTAACCCAGATTCTCGTATAACCCCATCGCCGCACGCTGGGTGTCGCGAAGATCGAGATTGAGGACGGCCAGGCCGAGCTCTCGGGCGAGACGTTCGATCTCGCGCACAACGCCGCGGCCGAGACCGCGGCCGCGCGCCCACGGCGCGACAAAGGCGCTCGTCAGCGTTCCGGCGAAGGCCTGCGCCTCGTTGTTGCGCGGCGCCCGGCTCAGCTGCGCCGAGCCGGCGATGATGCCGTCGAGCCGCCCGACGACGAGCCGGCGCTCGGGGACGAGCAACACGCCCTTCCAATAATTTTCGAGCACTTGCCGCGGCGGCGGCTTCAGCCAACCGAATCCGCCGCCTTCGGTTATCGCGCTCTCGGTGGCCTCGCAGAGGTCGTCGAGATCTGTGCCCGAGAATTTGGTCAGCCGGTCGACCGAGACGGTTCCGGCAGTTCGCATATCGCTCATGGACGCCAACGCAAGAAATTTCCGATCAGCCGCAGCCCCGCCTCCTGGCTCTTTTCGGGATGGAATTGGGTGCCCGCGAGATTGTCTCGCCCCACCACCGCCGCTAGCGGCCCGCCGTAATCCGTGCTCGCGAGAAGGTTGGCGGCATCGGCGAGGCGAAAATGGTAGCTGTGGACAAAATAGGCGTGCACGCCCGCGCCGAGCCCTGCGAGGAGCGGATGCGCCGACCGCGGCTCGATCTCGTTCCACCCCATATGGGGAATCTTCAGCCGCGCGTCAGCCCGCTCGATCGCCGCGACATCGCCGCCGATCCAGCCCAGGCCTTGGACGGTTTCGAACTCGCGCCCGGCATCCGCCAGCAATTGCATCCCGACGCAAATGCCGAGAAACGGGCGAGCGCGGATCATGACGGCTTCGTGCAGTGCCGTTTCGAGACCGGAAACGGCCATCAGCCCGCGCCGGCAATCGGCGAACGCACCGACGCCGGGGAGAACGATGCCGTCAGCCGCGGCAACGGCCTCCGGCGCGCTCGTCACATT
>VAZT01000419.1 GCA_005884825.1 Alphaproteobacteria bacterium | reverse complement strand
GCGCCGCGGTCGCGCCGAATGCCGTCGTCGAGACCGAGTCTACTGCGAGCGGCGCCAGAAAAAGCAGATTCGGGATCGATCTGACGCGATCGGCCAGGACCCGCCGGAGGATACGGTTTTCGACGATGTAGCCGAGCGGAGCGGCGGTGCCGAGTTCACGATGGTCGTAATGAAGGAAGAGCGGCGAAGCGCCGTCGGCGACCCGGATCTCGAGTATCGGCTCGGCGTCGGAAGCGATTTCCGGCCACAGCCCGATCGCGTCCAATACCTTGTGTGAACCGTAGCCGATCGCCGAGCTGCGTCCGTCGAAATCATCGGCGAGCAACGCCGCGGGATCCTGCCGATCGACAATCGCGACCATGAGTCCCGCGCCGGCGCACGTGATCCCGAGCAACAGCCCGGTGAGCCCGCCGCCGGCGATCAGGAGCTCGACATCCTCGCTCATAGTTACCCCTGGGCGTGGAGCACCTTACCGCCGACGGTGACCGGCTTTGCCGCGATCAGCACGAAAGCGATTACGCAAGGCTCGGTTCCGCGATTGACCCAGTTGTGGATCGTGCCGCGCTGCACCAGCACGTCGCCGGCCTTGAGGTGGACCGTCGTATCGTCGAGCTCCATGTCCACCTCCCCCGACATCACGACGGCGTAGTCGATTGAGTCGGTGCGGTGATTGCGCGGCGTGACCCCCGGCGCCAGCTCGAGAATGCGAAAAACGGTGCCGTTGTCGAGCGTCGTGCCGGTTTTGCGCAGCCCGGCATCTTCCTCGCCGGTATTGTCGGCCGGAAAGCCCTCGGTCGTCCACACGACCCAGGCGGTGGCGCCCGGGCGGGAGGAAAGAAGGTTTTTCGCGACCTCGTCGATCTTGACGACGGCGCGCCCGGATGCGTCGTGGCCGGTAACCACCCGGCGGATCTGCAGTGCCATCAGTGGCCTCCTCGGCTGAGGTCGTTAAGGTCGGCACGATCTTTTCCCAAGACCGGCAAAATCTGCAACAATCCTGGTCCATGCAGCTGCGCGTCCGTTCGATCACCTATCTGGCCGAAGCGATCAAAAGCTATGAGCTGGTGGATCCGCGCGGCCGCGACCTGCCGCGCTTTGCGCCGGGTGCGCATATCGAATTGCGGGCCGGTGGCTTCTTGCGCCGGTATTCCCTGTGGAACGACGCTGCCGAGCGCCGGCGGTATTGCATTGCGGTGTTGCGCGAAGATGCGAGCCGCGGCGGGTCGCGGTATTTGCACGAGGATGTGAGGGCCGGCGACATCGTGGAAGTGTCGATGCCGCGCAATGATTTCCCCGTCGACGCGGCCGCGGAACGGCATTTGCTGATCGCCGGTGGCATTGGCATCGCGCCGATCATGTCGATGGTCACGGAATTGCGCCGCCGCAGCGCCGAACTCGAGGTCCATTATTGCACGCGCTCGCCCGAGCGAACGGCTTTCCGCCGCGAGCTGGCGCCGCTTGCTGCCGAAGGGCGGCTGTGCTTCCACCACGACGGCGGCGATCCGGCGCAGGGTTTCGACGTCACGGCAATCTTGCGCCGGGCGCGCCCAGGCACTCATCTCTATTTTTGCGGGCCGGCGCCGTTCATGGCGGCGGCGATGGAGGCGGCGCGCGACTGGCCCACGCGTACCATTCATTACGAATACTTTACAGGCGCGCCGGAACCAGAGGTCACCGAGGACCGCCCGTTTCGCGTTCAGCTCGCAAAGAGCGGCGGCGATTACGAAATCGGCGTCGGCGAGACGATCGCCGAGGTGCTCCGGCGTCACGGCGTCGCCGTCAGAACCTCTTGCGAGCTCGGCTATTGCGGCGCCTGCCTGACGCCCTATCTCGCCGGCGAGCCCGACCATCGCGACCAGGTGCTCGAGGAGAAGGAGCGCCGGCATTACATGCTGATCTGCTGCTCGCGGGCGAAGACCCCGGTCCTCGTCTTGGATTTGTAGGAGCAAATCAGCTCGCTCGTTCGAGCACCGCGTTGAACAACCGGACCCTGTCCTCCTGGTAATTGCGCGCCGAGTTTCGTGCGATCGCCGCCCAATCGGACCCGACCAGCAGATGTATGCCGAGTGGCGGCGGCGGACCCTCGGCCGCGCGGGTCCAGGATTGCGAGGATGTGTGCGTCGTATCCTGCCAGGTGACGACGCGAAACCCGGAGGCTTCGAGCTTGGCGCGCGTCGCCTCCGCCGTCAGTAGAAAGCTGATGCTCGCCTCCCGCGCCCACGGCACCGGGTAATGCGGCTCGCCGCCGGGTCCGGCCACCACTTCCTGCAGTGCCAGCCGGCCTCCCGGTTTGAGGACGCGGTGCATCTCGGAATAGAGCCGATCGCGGTTGGCGATGTTCATCGAGGCGTTCTGCGACCACACCACGTCGAAGCTCATATCCTCGAATGGGAGATCGAGCGCATCACCCCGGCGATAGCTGGCCTTTCCGGTCAGCCCGGTAAGCCGGGTCAGCATCTCCGCCACACGGCAGAATTCGACGGTCAGATCGATGCCCTCGACTTGGCAACCATAGCGGCTGGCAAGAAACCGCGATGGCCCGCCAATCCCGGAACCGATGTCGAGCACCCGCTCACCCCCGCGGAATCCGAGGAGATCCGCCAATCTGATCGTCGCCTGCCGTTGCCCGCCGTGAAACTCGTCAACCGGCGCCAGATCGTCCGGCGTCAGATGGTCGATGTCCTTCCCGGCCTGCTTCAGCGCCGCAAGGATGACGTCCCCGAGGTCTTGACGAGTGTAGTGGGTTTCGACGGGATTGTCGGACAATTGTTCCTCCATCCGAGAGCCGCAGGTGTCGCTCTCATTTGCTCACGCCCGTCCCGAATTAGCTCCCTTGATCGGACGGCCGCGGCAGACGGCGTCGCTCGCGCGCCGGGGTGGACTGTCGCGGGCGAGCCATGCTCACAGCGAGCATCCCTTCCAGCCGGCTCACTCTATCTCGAAGATCGGTCAGCTCTTCGCTCATCCGGACAAGATCGGCCGAGCTATTGCGAACGCGCTCGTCGAGCAGAATGACCTGGCGGAGTGCCCTTATGGCATCGCCATAGAGGCTCACGCCGCTGGGGCCGCCTTTCGGCGCCGCCCCGCAGGCCCATCTCTCGATGAACCGGCCAAGGTTTCAGCTACCTTCCGGTGAGCCTCGTCGGCAATCCGCAAGGTTTCCGGATGGAGCTGGTCGAACACCAGACATCAGGACTATGAATCATGCGGATGCTGCCATGCACAGACCCTACATTTATGCATCTAGATGCATACCCCAGGCCTGTTCCGTAAGGCAAGCACGCGCTGCTTGAAATTTACGCTTCTAATCGGTCCCGCGGACGTCCGCTGTTATTCGCTGATGACATACTGAGATAACAGCCAGCCACACCGTTTCCAGCCGCAGAAATCCTCGCTTCTTCAGATCGTGTTCGCTGTTATCGCCGGCTGTTCGTTCGCTATTTCCCGGCTGTTTCGCTGATCTTCAGGCAAACTCAAGTAAAGCGCCGCGACCCGCGCCATATCAACCTAGCCTCGCGCATATATACACTGCAATTGTGGCGGATTTAGGGGTCTCGTCCGTTATGCCCCAGTGAGCTGGGACCATATCGGGGATAGACACCGGCCTTCGCCGGTGTAGTGAGTACATTGCGACAATAGAAGACGGGATGGGCGGGATGCGGAACCTGCGGGTCAACGGCGAGCGGCTGTGGGCGAGCTTGATGGAATTGGCGCAGATCGGGGCGACGGCGAAGGGCGGGGTGTGCCGGCTCGCCGCCAGCGACCTCGACGGCGAGGCGCGCCGGCTCTTCATCCGCTGGTGTGAGGAGGCCGGCTGCACCGTCCGGGTCGACCAGATCGGCAACATTTTTGCCCGCCGGCACGGCCGCGACGCGAGCCTGCCGCCGGTGATGACCGGCAGTCATCTCGACACGCAGCCAACGGGCGGCAAATTCGACGGCGCGTACGGCGTCATGGCGGGGCTCGAGCTCGTGCGCACGCTCAACGATCTCGGCTACGAGACCGAAGCGCCGATAGAGATCGTCGCGTGGACCAACGAGGAAGGCTCGCGGTTTTCGCCTGCCATGGTCGGCTCGGGAGTGTTCGCTGGTGTCTTCGGCCTCGCGGAGGGTCTGGCGCGGCCGGACAATGTGACCGGCGTTACGCTCGGCAGCGAGCTCGAGCGCATCGGCTTTGCCGGCCCGGAGCCGGTCGGCGGCCGGCCGCTCGCCGCCTATTTCGAGGCGCATATCGAGCAGGGCCCGATCCTCGAAGCGGCGGGGCTGCCGATCGGCGTCGTGACCGGCGCACAAGGCCAGCGCTGGTATGAAATCACGGTCACCGGGCAGGAGGCGCATGCCG
>VAZT01000418.1:480-5611 GCA_005884825.1 Alphaproteobacteria bacterium | reverse complement strand
TCCAAGCTGGCGAGCGATCTCGGCCAGCGCGGCGCTCATCTCGAGCGCATGCGCCCGCGATTCCAGCGTGTTCGGCCCGACAATGAAAACCAGTGGCAGATCGTTGCCAAGCGTGAGGTCGCCGACGGCAACATGGCGCGGTGTCACGCCGGCCACGGGCTACCACTCCGGCCTGAGCCGCCTCTCCGCCCCCAAGGGGGGAGAGGGGGAAATCGCGGGAATGGCGCCTAATGACATCTCAAACCAGGCGGGACTGATCGAGTGCGGCGCGGATGAAGGAGGTGAACAGCGGGTGCGGCTCGAAAGGTTTGGACTTGAGTTCCGGGTGGAATTGCACGCCGATATACCAGGGATGATCCGGGATCCCACCCGACTGCCCGGCGCCAGCATCGCCGGGTAGGCGCCGAGCCGCATCGTGCCGCCGAGATCGTCGGTGGAATTGCGGCGCTCGACGGTATTGCCGCGCGTCCACTCGGTCATCAGCCCGACCACCGGGTGACGGCAAGGCCCGAATTCGGTCGAGCCGGCGCCGGGCAGGTCGGCGAGGTCGCGCGCCGCCTCGATGATCGCCATGTGCATACCAAAGCAGATGCCGAAATAGGGCACTCGGCGTTCGCGCGCAAAACGCGCGGCTTCGATCATGCCGTGAGTGCCGCGTACGCCAAACCCGCCGGGCACCAGAATGCCGTGCACTCCCTCGAGTTTGTGTACCGCCTCGGTTTCGGTCTCGAACACCTCCGAATCTATCCAGTCGAGATCGACCCCGACATGGTTGGCAATACCGCCATGGGTCATCGCCTCAGCCAGTGATTTGTAGCTGTCCGGCAGATGCGTGTATTTGCCGATGACGGCGATTGTCACCCGCCCCTCGGGCTTATGAATTAAGTCGACGATTTCGCGCCAGCGGTCGAGGTCGGGCTCCGGAGCATCGAGCCCGAAATGACTGCATACCTCGCGGTCGAACCCTTCCGCGTGGTAGGCGCCGGGCACCGCGTAGATGGTCTCGACATCGAGCGCCGGTATCACCCGGCTCTCCCGCAGATTGCAGAAAAGGGCGATCTTCTTGCGAGCGGCAGGCGGGATCGGCCGCTCGCAGCGGCATAAGAGGATGTCCGGCTGAATTCCCAGCCCGAGCAGCTCTTTCGCGGAATGCTGCGTCGGTTTGGTCTTCAGTTCGCCCGCCGAGGCGATCCAGGGTACCAAAGTCAAATGCACGAAGAGCACGCGCTCGCGTCCGAGCTCGTTGCCGAGCTGGCGAATCGCCTCGAGAAACGGCAGGCTCTCGATGTCGCCGACCGTGCCGCCGATCTCGCAGATGACAAAATCCTCGCCGCTCAGATCGGCCAGGATGAACTCCTTGATCGCATCGGTGACGTGGGGGATCACCTGCACGGTCGCCCCGAGATATTCGCCGCGCCTCTCGCGGCCGATCACGGTCGAATAGATCCGACCCGTGGTCACCGAATCGCTGCGCCGAGCGGCGACGCCGACATAGCGCTCGTAATGGCCGAGATCGAGATCGGTCTCGGCTCCATCGTCGGTGACGTAGACCTCCCCGTGCTGGTAGGGGCTCATAGTGCCGGGGTCGACGTTGAGGTACGGGTCGAGCTTCCTCAGCCTGACCCTGAACCCGCGCGCCTGCAGCAGCGCGCCGAGCGCCGCCGCCGAGAGACCCTTGCCCAAAGAGGAGACCACGCCGCCGGTGATAAAGATAAACCGCGTCATGGAACTCCAGTTTACAGCAACAGAGGCTCGCGTCACATGGTTAAACAACAGCGGGTATTGAAATGTAGCTCAGCGCGCTAGGGGAGCGCTCGGCTGAGCCGGCTCCGCCGGCGGGGCCGGCGGCTGCGGCGCTGCCGGAACGGCCGGCGCCGCAGGTGCGCCTTGCTCGAGAATCGAGCGCGGCGCGTGCTCGCGATTGTGCAGGACGACGAGAAGCACGCTGGTCGTCATGAACGCCGCGGCGAGAATCGCAGTCGCCCGGGTCAGCAGATTTGCCGTCGAACGGCCGGTCATAAACCCCGACATGCCGCCCCCGCCCATGCCGAGCGCACCCCCTTCGCTCTTTTGCAAGAGGACCACCCCGACGAGCGAGATCGCGACGAGGATATGAACGGCGAGGAGCAGAATGAGCATCGAATATATCTATTCATTCTCTAAGCGGCTGACCAGAAGCGCCACCTATCGCGCTGGGCAGCTCTGCATAATCGCCCAGAAATCGTCGGCGTTGAGGCTTGCGCCGCCGACGAGCGCGCCATCGACTTCGGGGAGACCTAAGATCGCATCGGCGTTCTTCGGGTTGACCGAGCCGCCGTAGAGGATCCGAGTGCCGGGCGGTGTTCGGCTGCGGATCTCGGCATGCATTCCTGCGATGTCCGCGATCGTCGCGGTCAGTCCGGTCCCGATAGCCCAGACCGGCTCATAGGCGACGACCAGTGAGGCCGCGGTGACGGCGTCCGGGATCGAGACGGCGAGCTGTGACGACACGATTTCGACTGCCTCCCCAGCCTGACGCTGGGCCTGCGTCTCGCCGACGCACAGGATCGCTACCAAACCTGCTCGCCAGGCGCCGGCGACCTTGCCGCGAACGACAGCATTGGTCTCACCGTGGCCGTGACGCCGTTCGGAATGTCCGAGAATCACATAGGTGCAGCCGAGATCGGCCAGCATCTCGGCGCTGATGTCGCCGGTGTAAGCGCCCTTGGGCGCAGCATGGCAATCCTGCCCGCCGAGCGCAATGCCGCTTCCGGCAAGCACGCCACCGACCGTCGAGAGCAGGGTCGCCGGCGGGCAGACGAGAACCTCGCACCCCGGTTTACCGCCTGCCGCGGCGGCATGATCCCTGAGTGCGCGCGCCAGCGCCGCGCCGTCCTCGCGCAACCCGTTCATTTTCCAATTGCCCGCGACGAGCTTTGTCCTTATCGCCATGTTGCGGCCCCGCTGCCCGGTCCCTATCATCTAAGCCGATACGATCACACCGGTGTTCGGGCGGGTCAACCAGCCCGCCTGGCAGAAAGAGGCCGTCTGCCTCCATGCTTCAAGCGATCCGCTCGAGAGCGGGCTCCTACGTCGTCAAGGTTCTGTTCGCACTCCTGATCCTGACCTTCGGGATCTGGGGGATCGGTGATATTTTCCGGTCGCGCGGCACCGATACGGTGGTCGCCACGGTCGGCGACCAAAGCGTCCGCGCCGAGGAACTGCAGACGGCGCTGCGGCGCGCGCTCGAACAGCTGAGCGCCCGATTCGGCAATGCGATCGATTTGCAGCAGGCCAAGCAACTGGGACTGGTCGACCAAACGCTCGCGCAGCTGATCGACCGCAGCCTGATCGATCAGGAGGCCGCGCGGCTCAAGCTCGACGTTTCGGATGATCTGATCCGAAATGTGATCACCGACAACCCGAACTTCAGGGGATCCGACGGGCGTTTCGACCGAGGCTTGTTTGGCGCGGTGCTCGCCGCCAACAACCTCACCGAGGACCAGTACATCGCGTTGCTGCGCCACGATATCCCGCGCAACGACCTGCTGCACGCGGTGACAGCCGGCGCGGCAGCGCCGCAGCCGGTCGTCGATCTGCTGTACCGGTACCGCAACGAGAAGCGCACCGCCGACATCGTCGCGCTGCCGACCGCCGGTGTCCCCGATGTCGGACAGCCGAGCGAGGACGAGCTGAAAGGGTTCTACGACAAGCATCCGGACCTCTTCCGCGCTCCCGAATACCGGGGGTTCACGCTGGTGAGCCTCGACCCTTCGGATGTCGCCAAGGGCATCGAGATCCCCGAGGCCAAGCTGAAAGAGGAGTACGACCAGCGTCAGGACGAGCTGCAGATCCCCGAGCGGCGCGACGTGGAGCAGATCCTGGCGCCTTCGGAGGAAAAGGCAAAGGAGGCCGAAGCGGCGCTGGCGGCCGGCAAAGACTGGCGAGAGGTCGCAACGACGATCGCCGGGCAGGACCCGGACACGATCGATCTCGGCCTGATGCGGCGCGATGAGATGCCGAGTGCGCTCGGCGAGGCCGCTTTCGAATTGCCCTTGAATAAGCCGAGTGAACCCCTCAAGACCCCGCTCGGGTGGCACATTTTGCGGGTAGTCAAGATCGAGCCGCCGGTCACGCAAACCTTTGATGATGCCAAACCCAAGCTCGAAGCCGATCTCGCGCGTCAAGAGGCGGTCGATCGGATCTACAAGGTTGCAAACAAGGCCGATGACGCCTTGGCGGGCGGCGGGACGCTCAGCGATGTCGCCGAAAAATTTGGCCTGAAGACGACGACCCTAGAGGCGGTCGACGTCGGCGGTCACGATCCCCAGGAGAAGCCGGTGACCTTGCCGGTCTCCGCCAGCGATGTGTTGAAGCTCGCCTTTGCGACCAATGAAGGCCAGACGAGCCGAGTTACCGAAACGCCGGACGGCGCGATCTTTGCCGTTCATGTCGACAAGGTCGTCCCGTCGCAGGTCAAGCCGCTGGACGAGGTGAAGGATAAGGCGGTGGCGGCCTGGCAGGCCGACCGGCGGCGCGAACTCGTCGCCAAGGAGGCCGAAGAACTCGCGACTTCGGTCACCCCCGAGACGCGTCTGGCGACGGTAGCCGGCGCGAAAGGAATGAAGGCTACGACATCGCCGCCGTTTACCCGGCATCCCGAGAACGATACCGCCGTGCCCCCGGCGCTCGTCGGCAAATTATTCGCGGCAAAACCCGGCGAGGTGATGACGGCCTCCGATGCGACGGGGTCATACGTCGCCCAGCTCGACGAGGTGCAACGTCCTGAGAACGTGTCGCAAACCGCGGCGGCGGGACTGTCGCGCGAACTCGACACCGCGCAACAGACGGACCTGGCCGAGGAGTTCACCCGGGCGCTGCGCGCCCATTTCCCGGTGGACATCCGCCGCGAGGCGCTCGACCGGTTCTTCTAACGCAGTTTTAGGTCAATACGGACTGCTCGACTTAGGGGCCGCCGCAGCCGCGGAGCCCGACCGCATCTCCTGCAGCGCGGCCTGGCCGCCCATCGTCATGAAGCGGTTGTCGCCGCCGACGGTGACGAACGTAAAACCCATCTCGATCATCTTCTTGGCATAGGAGGGGGCGCCGCAATGGATGCCAGGCTGCACCTTGTGCCGCTTGCAGCCGTCGA
>VAZT01000418.1:0-431 GCA_005884825.1 Alphaproteobacteria bacterium | reverse complement strand
AAGCGACGACAATGTCGTTGGCCTTGGCATGGTAGTCCGGCCCGCCGTAGAGCGAGGCACGGATCGGCCCCGAGCTGCGGTAGCCAAGCGGCGCATAGCGGCACGAACCGACGAATTTTTCGGCCTCGGCACGGTTGTTGATCATCGGGCAGACGATCCCGTAGGCGCCGGCGTCGAGCGCCTTCTGGATGTGCGCCGGGTCGTTCCACGGCACCCGCACCAATGGCGTCACATTGGTGGTCGAGATCCCCTGCAGCATAGTCACCATCATCTGGTAGTCGATCATGCCGTGCTGCATGTCGACGACCAGCGAATCCCACCCCATGCTGGCCATGACCTCGGCAGAAAAGCTGCTCGGGATTCCCAACCAGCTGTTGATGACCGCCCTGCCCTCGCGCCAGGCTTCCCGCACTCCATTCGGCCGCGCCATG
>VAZT01000417.1 GCA_005884825.1 Alphaproteobacteria bacterium | reverse complement strand
TGTCGCCGGCTTCGAGGCCGGCGCCGGTGCCGCCCGCGGTATCGTAAATTCCCGCGGCGAGCACCTTCTTGCGCTGCTGCAGTTCGAGCATGCGCTCTTCGACTGTGCCTTGCGCGACGAGCTTATAGACGAAGACGGGCTTGTCCTGGCCGATGCGGTGAGCGCGGTCGGTCGCCTGGTCCTCGACGGCCGGGTTCCACCACGGATCGTAATGGATGACCGTGTCGGCCGCGGTTAGATTGAGGCCGGTGCCGCCGGCCTTGAGGCTGATCAAGAACAGCGACACCTCGCCCTGCTGAAACTGTGCGACCGGGCCCGCACGATCTTTGGTGTCGCCGCGCAATTCGACGAAGTCGATGCCCGCTTCGGCCAGCGCTGGCTTGATCAGGTCGAGCATGCTGGTGAATTGCGAAAACAACAGGATCTGCCGGCCTTCCTCGACCAAGGGCGGAAGCATCTCCATCAGGTGCTCGAGCTTGGCGCTGGCATTCACTTGACGCGCCGCAGTGAGTTTGACGAGGCGCGGGTCGCAACACACTTGGCGCAATTTGAGGAGCGCGTCGAGCACAACGATGTGGCTGCGGGCGAGCCCCTTCTCGGCGACCTCGCGGCGCACCTTCTCGTGCATCGCGACCCGCACGGTCTCGTAAAGATCGCGCTGCGGGCCGGCAAGTTCGAGCGGGCGCAGGATCTCGGTTTTCGGCGGCAGATCGGCCGCCACCAGGCCCTCGGTGCGCCGCAACAGAAATGGTTTCAGCCGGCCCGACAGCACGGCGCGACGTTCGCCATCCTGCTTTTTCTCGATCGGGGTGCGGAACACGCGCGCGAAGCGTTTGGCGTCGCCGAGCAGTCCCGGCATCAGGAAGGCGAATTGCGACCACAGCTCGCCGAGATGGTTTTCCATCGGCGTGCCGGTGAGACACAACCGATGGCGTGCATCGAGGCGGCAGACCAGCTGCGTCGTCTTCGCGGCGGCATTCTTGATCGCCTGCGCCTCGTCCAGCACTGCCACGTGCCACTGAACCGGCAGCAGCCGGTCGGCGTCGCGCGACAGCAGCGCGTAGGTCGTCACAACCAGATCGGCATTGTCGATCTCGGGAAAGCGCTCGGCGCGGTCGGGGCCATGCAGCGACAGGACCCGGAGCTCGGGCGCCAGCCGTGCCGCCTCGGCGACCCAGTTCGGCACGACGCTGGTCGGGCAAACGACGAGGCAGGGCCGGTCAAGGCGGCCTTCGCGCTTCTCGACCAGAATATGAGCGAGGGCCTGCACCGTCTTGCCCAGCCCCATATCGTCGGCAAGGATGCCGCCGAGCTCATATCCGCGCAGAAACTGCAGCCAATTGAGCCCGTCGCGCTGATAGGGCCGCAACTCGGTTCGCAGCCCAGCCGGTGGCTCGATCTCGGCAATCCCCGAAAAGCTCGACAGCCGTTCCGCCAATTGCCGCAGCCTCTCGCCGCCGAGCCAGCGCAGCCGGGTCGCTGCTTCGAGAGCGGCGAGACCCGTCATTTCACCGGCCGAAACCCCGAGTTTACCCGCAGTGGACAGGTTCTTCGGGTCGTACAGCTCGACGAGGGTGGCCATGATCGCCTTCGTGCGCTCTAGCGGGAGCGCCACATGCCGGCCGTCTTCGAGCCTGCCGAACACCGTGCCGTTATGGGCCAGAGCGTCGAGTTCGTTCGGCATGTCACGATCGCGCAACCGGGCAAGCAGCGAGCTCAGCACGGGCAGCAGAGCCACGCGCTCGCCCTCCACGACAATCCCGAGATCGAGAGAGAACCACCACCCGCTGCCCTCCTGCAGCTCGGCGCTCCACTCGCCCGCGCCATCGACGACGCGATGGCGAAAACCGTCCTCGAATTCGATCCGCCAACCTTCACGCTCGAGTTGCGGCACGGCTTCGTATACAAAATTCGGCCAGTCCCGTTGCCCCTCGGCAAAACCGAAGGCAATTCGGTCCTCGTCGCGATTTTGCGCTTCGAACGTCTCGACGGCCTGCAACCCGAGTTCCTGCAACCGCTTTAGCGCTCCCCGCTCGGCGCCGCGATTGCGGCGCCGCACGACGATCCGTCCCTCCTCCAACGCGCGCAACTCGTTCCGCCGGTCGTGCGGATCGAGTACCACGCCGCCGTAAGAAAAGCCGAGGAGCGCCAGATCGACATTGTCGTCCCACTCCTTCGTCCGCACTCCCCAATAGTTCCAGCCTCGCTTGCGCTGAACGAGAGCGAGGATAGGAACGGGCGGCTCTTTGCGGATCTCTTCGACGATGTCGGAGCGCGGCCGCGGCAAGGCGAGGCCCGGCAATTCGCGTTCGAGGGCGGTGCCGACCGCCTCGGCCTGCGCCTTAGTCACCGGCGGCGCCGACAATGCGATCCTGACGAGCGGTCGCGCCAGATTGACCTCGACTGGGCCGGCTAGGTGCTCGGCCGGAAGCACATACCAGGGCGAGGCCGAGGGCAGCACCACCGCTGACGGATCGTCGAGCACGACCCGCATCGTCTGGCGGCCCTCATCATCGAGCTGCCAGCCCAGCCACGCGGCTCGGCTCGGCCCGATTTCCAGCGCCGGCGAGGCAAGGTTTTGCCAACGGCAGCGGCCGGTCGCGAGGATCCGGCGCAGTGTCAGATCGGCGATTTCGGGATCTTGCGTAAGCTGAAGCTGTGAGCTCCATGAACCACCCTGCAGCAACCCGATGATGGCGCGGTCGGCGGGCGTCATGTAGTTGGCGCTCGCATTCTGTAATTGCTGCGCGGGCAGCGCGCGATCGGCGCCCCAGGCACCGGACTTCAGAATGCGCACGACCCGCAAGTCGATGACGAACGGCAATCCCGGCGCGACCGGCTCGTCGAGGCGGTACACGATCATCTCCGGTGAGGTCGGCGGATTTACAGCTTGCCGCAGGCGGTGCAGCCAGCCCCCGACCGCACCGTCCAACAGATTCTCGTCGCCCCGCTCGACCGGCGGCGGCTTTCGCAAAGCTTCGAGGAGCACGGCTGCGGCGTGCTTGCAATTCCATCCGACTGGACAGCTGCAGCGGCCGGACAATACGACCGGCTCGGAATCTTCGATCTCGACAAATACGTGATAGGGGCGCGGCCGGTTTCCCTGGACCGACGCAATCAGGCGTTGCCCGCCCTTATCGGCGCGCAGCTCGCGAACCGCGCCTTCGCGATGATAGGAACGGCCCCTTTCGAAGCTTCCGGGGAGGCAACGGCGGATATCACCTTCATCGAAGGCGACTGAATTGAATGCGAGATCCTGCAACAAGCTCGTCCGCTTCAAGGGTGGGGCTACGCCAGTCTCGACCGCGCCCTGTTGGTGTCAAGAGGCCAGCCGCCAAGCGTGGCCGATCAGCGCTTTCCCCTCTATAGGTGATGGTGTTGGGCGACGAATCGTAGAGCTATCCCGAGAATGCGGCGAGAAATGCGGAAACCAGCGGTTTCATGAAGTAGCCGCGGTCGGGGGTGATCGTCACCTCGACGCCTCGGCGCCGCAACTCCTCGGCAACGACCGGACCGACAGCGCCGATTTGGGTCCCCTGCAGCGCGGTCCGCAACGCCTTTTCTCGCCGGGTTGCCGCGGCGACCTCGAAGAGCCGTTGCACCTGCGGCGAGCTGGTGAAGGCAATGGCATCGACGGCGCCATCGGCCATCCGATCGATCAGCTCGACGACCTTCTCGTCATCGGCCGCGGAAGCATAGATGTAGGGCAGCACGGGGTCGGGCTCCGCCCCCGCCTGGCGTAGGAAATCGGTGAACCTGGTGTTGGGATTGCCCGGGTACAATTGCACACCGATGCGCCGATCGCTGAGATCGAGGCTCGACAAAGTCGCGATCAGGCCGTCCGTCGTCGGCTCCTCGGCGCGCAAATCGGATTTGAGCCCGAGCTCGCGCAGCGCCCGCTCGGGCTTTGGACCGCGCGTGATCTTGCGCGCCGCCCGCAACCCGTCGAGAAACGCCGGTTCGAGCTCGAACCGCTGCGCAAACCCATGCAGCCGGCGCAGCCCTTCGCCGGTGAAGAGAACCAGATCGTCGAACGGCAACCGCGTCAGCCAATCCCGCACCGGGGTGGGATCCGGAGCATCCCGGATCGCCACCAGCGGGCAGCGCACGGTTTCGGCGCCCTGCTCCTCGAACATGCGCGCGAGCCGGTCGAGTTCGCGGGTTTCCGGAACGGCTATGCGGCGGCCCGTGAGTGGGCCGGTTGCGGGCTTGTCGCTCATCGAAGAGAAGCTGATCTCGGCAAGGGCGTCGTGCAAGACTATAGTCAGGCGGGAGCACCGCGGTGGAGGCACTCGAATGGATCGCGGGTATGAGACGGCGCGGGTCGATGACCGCGGCGAGGGATTGCTGCTGCTAACCCTCAATCGCCCGGAGGTGGCCAATGCGATGAACACGCAGATGGGCCGCGATCTCCTGGCGTTTTTCGACGCGATCAACGCAGCGCCCGCAAATCAGCGCTGTATCGTCCTGACCGGAGCGGGGGAGCGGGCGTTTTGCGCCGGCGGCGACCTCAAGGAGCGCAACGGCATGACCGACGAGGCCTGGATTGGCGTTGTGCTGCGATTTCATTTACGCCGCCGAGAATGCCCGCTTCGCGTTGACCGAGGTCACGCTCGGCATCATGCCCGGCGCCGGCGGAACGCAGAACCTGCCGCGCGCGGTCGGCGAGCGGCGGGCCAAGGAGATCATTCTGACCGGACGCCCGTTCACCGCCGCCGAGGCTCACGAATGGGGCATGGTGAACCGCCTCTGCGCGCCGGGCCGCGTCGTCGAGGAGGCGATCGAGACCGGTCGCCGCATCGCCGACAACGCCTCGATCTCTGTGCGCCAGGCCAAGCACGCGATCCATTTCGGCCTGCAGATGGATCTCGCGAGCGGCATGATGCTGGAGATCGAAGCCTACAATCGAATGGTCCCGACCGAAGATCGACGCGAAGGCGTGCTGGCGTTCAACGAAAAGCGCAAACCGCGCTTCAAGGGCCGTTGAGGCGCGCGGCGAAGCTAACGGAGGAAAAGAATGGACGGAAAAAACCTAACCCAGGTGCTGGCGCGCAAATCTGCGAGCCTCGAATACGACGACTTACCTCAGGACGCGCATGAGCTCGCCCGGCAATGCATTCTCGACTATTTCGGCGTGGCGGTCGCCGGGGCCGGGGACGGACTGGTGCGGCTTATGCTCGACGAGCTGACCGAGGCCGGCGGCACGCCACAGGCGAGCGTCATCGGCCATCAGACCCGATTGCCGGCGCTATCGGCGGCGCTCGTCAATGGCGCTGCGGGACACGCGCTCGATTACGACGACGTCAATATGGCGATGCCGGGGCATCCCTCGGTGGCGGTCCTGCCCGGCCTGCTCGCGCTGGCCGAATTGCGGCGCAGCTCAGGCCGCGAGGTGATCACCGCCTTCGTCTCGGGGTATGAGACCGCCTGCCGGATCGGTGCCGCGCTGCAGCCCGGACATTACAATCTCGGATTTCACTCGACCGGCACGGTCGGCGCCTTTGGCGCCGCGGCGGCCTGCGCCCGGCTGCTCGGTCTCGACGCCGAGGCGACCGCGATGGCGCTCGGCATCGCCGGCACGCAGGCGGCCGGGCTTAAATCCCAGTTCGGGACGATGTGCAAGCCGTTCCACGCCGGCAAGGCGGCGCAGAACGGGCTCCTTGCGGCTCGCCTTGCCGCGCGCGGATTTTCGAGCCGCGCCGATATTGTCGAATGCGTGCAGGGCTTCGCGTCGACGCACGGCCCGGATTTCTCGCCCGAAGCCGCCCTTGCCACACCCGAAGCCGGGCTGCACCTTTTCGCCAACCTCTTCAAATATCATGCCGCGTGCTATCTGACGCATGCGCCGATCGAATGCGCCCGCCAGCTGCGCGAGCAGCACCGGCTGACCCCCGAGGCGGTCGCCCGCATCACCTTGCGGCTCGACGCGAGTTGCGAGCGGGTCTGCAACATCCCGGCTCCGGTCGATGGGCTGCAGAGCAAGTTCAGCCTGCGGCAAACCGTGGCGATGGCATTGGCGGGGGTCGATACGGCCAGCCTCGGCGCCTACAGCGCCGGCAATGCGCGCGATCCGGGTCTGGTCAGGCTCCGCGAGCGGGTGGAGATCGAATGGCAGGACAGCTGGCCGCAGACCCTGAGCGAGCTCGAAATCGAGCTCGCCGACGGAAAACGCCTCACGGCGCGTCATAACGCCGGCATCCCCGCCGCCGACATCGCCGACCAAGGCCGACGGCTCGCCGCAAAATTCGATGCGCTCGTCGAGCCGTCGCTCGGCGCGCCCCGGGCCCGAGAACTACGCGAAACGATCGCCGGGCTCGACCATCTGACCAACATCGCTGAGCTAGCCAGGCTCGCTGCAGGTTGAAAGTGCAGGACTTCGTCCTCGACGACGTTCGTCCTCTCGTCGGGCTCAGCGCCCCGCGAGGAGTGCCGTGACGTCGGATTGGGCGCGGTTCGGGGTCGAGCCGGGATGGTCGTTCGCGATCCCGCACCGGGTGCGCTGGAGCGAATGCGACCCATTCCGTCATGCCGGCCACCGCGCCTATTTCGAATGGTTCGAGGAAGCGCGCAACCGCTATCTCGAAGCCGTCGGCCTCGCGCCGCTGTCGCCGGATACGCCGGGCCCGGTCATCGCCGAAACGAGCATCCGCTATCATCGCCCGCTGGTTTACGCCGACCAGATCCTGGTCACCGCCCGAACAGTTCGGCTCGGCCGTACCAGCTTCGAGATGGAATACGCGGTGTGGCACGACGGGCTCTGCGCGCTCGGGCGCGCGGCGCTGATCCTGGTCGTCAACGCCACCGGCGAAAAAACCCCGCTGCCGCCCGAGCTGCGCAAGCGCATCCTCGCCCGCGACCCGGCCGCTGGCGAAGCTGTTATTGCGGGCGTGGTCGCAGCCCACGAGCACGGCCGCTCAGGATGGCGATAATGCCGACGCGCTAGTCCGCGGCGGCCACGCGGCGCCTTGGTTTGGCTCGACCCGCAGCGAAGCGATCCAGAAGCCGCACCGCCACCCGCGGGCTGACGAAATGCGAGACTTCGCCACCCAACCCGCCGATTTCCTTGACGAAACGCGACGAGATGAACTGGAAGCGGTCGGAGGCCATCAGAAAGACGGTCTCGATCTCCGGGTTCAGCCGGGCATTCATGCCGGCCATCTGGAATTCGTATTCGAAATCGGAAACCGCGCGCAGCCCGCGGATGACGACCTTGGCCCCGACCGATTGGGCGAAGCTCATCAATAGGCTATCGAAGGCGCGTACCTCGATCCGTTCGGCGTCGCCGTTTTCGAGGTGGGCGATCTCGTCGCGGACGATCTCTACCCGCTCGTCGGTGGCGAACAGCGGGCCCTTGCCGTCGTTGCGGGCGACGCCGATGACCAGGCGGTCGACGATCCGGGCGGCTCTGCGGATAATGTCCATATGACCGTTGGTGATCGGGTCGAAGGTGCCGGGATAGATCCCGATGCGCGGCTCGGTCATGCGTCCCCCTCACTGGATTGCCGATCATCCGGCGCGTCGTCGGGCTCTTCGGCACCGCCGTTCTCGTCGGATTCCCCGGGGGATTCCTCGGGGGATTCCTCGGGAAGCCGCGCCACCGAGACGACCCGCTCGCCGTCGCCGACCTTGAAGATCACCACACCCTGGCTGCGCCGGCGGGCAATCCGGATGTCGTGTACCGGGCAACGGATCACCATACCGCCATCGGTCACCAGCATGATCTGGTCGTTGTGCCCGACCGGGAAGACGGCGACGATCGCGTCGCTGCGTCGGGTCAGGTCCATATTGTCGATCCCCTGCCCGCCGCGCCCGGTGATCCGGTAGTCATAGGCCGAGGTTCTGACGCCGTAGCCCTTTTCCGTCACGCTCAGCACGAATTCTTCACGCTGCGCGAGATCGACATACATCTCCTCGGAAATCGCGTTCTCATCGCCGCCGTTTTCGCCATTCGGATCGTCGGGTTCGAGCGGCGCTTCCGCGGCTGCCTCGCTCTCCTCCCCCATCTGCCGCCGCCGCCTCGCGGCGAGGCTCAGATAAGCGTTGCGCACATCGGGGGCGATCTCCTCGTGGCGCAGGATCGACATCGAGATCACCTGGTCGTCGCCAAGTAATCGGATGCCGCGTACGCCGACGGAACTGCGCCCGGAGAAGACGCGCACATCACCCACCGGAAAGCGGATCGACTTCCCGTTGCGGGTAGCCAGCAGCACGTCGTTCGCATCGGTGCAGGTCGCTACGGCGATCAGCCGGTCGTCGGCGTCCTCGCCCTCGAATTTCATTGCAATCTTGCCGTTGGCGCGGACATCGCCGAAATCGCTCAGGGCATTGCGGCGGACGTAGCCGTTGGCGGTCGCGAACATGACCGTGAAATCGCTCCAGCTCTCCTCATCTTCGGGCAACGGCATGATCGTCGAGATCGTCTCGCCCGGCGCGAGGTTCGGCAACAGGTTGACCATGGGCCGGCCGCGCGACTGCGGGGTGCCGAGCGGCAGCCGATAGACCTTGAGCTTGTAGACCCGCCCCGAGGAGGTGAAAAACAGCACCGGCGCGAGGGTCGAAGCGACAAAGACCTCGCTGAGGAAATCCTCCTCGCGGATCGCCATGCCGGCGCGGCCGCGGCCGCCGCGGCGCTGCGAGCGATAGGTCGACAGCGGCACCCGCTTGATGTAGCCGGCATGGCTCACGGTCACGACCATCGCCTCGCGCTGGATCAGCGCCTCGATGTCGGCTTCGAACTCGACATCCTCGATTGCGGTCCGCCGCGGCGTCGCGAACCGCTCCTTGATATCGAGCAGTTCGCCGCGCAACACCTCGAAAAGCCGCACGCGCGAGCGCAGGATCTCGAGATAACCGGCGATCTCGGTGATCAGCCCGCGCAGTTCCTCGGCGATCTTTTCGCGTTCCAGCCCGGTCAGCCGTTGCAGGCGCAAATCTAGTATCGCGCGCGCCTGCTCTTCCGAGAGCCGGTAGGTGCCGTCCGCGGCGACCTCGCGCCCGGGTTCACCGACCAGCGCCACCAGCGGGGCGACATCGGCAGCCGGCCAGGCGCGGCCCACGAGACCGGCCCGCGCCGTCGCCGGGTCGGGCGCGTTGCGGATCAGCGCAATCACGTCGTCGAGATTGGCGACTGCGACCGAAAGCCCTAACAAGACGTGCGCCCGGTCCCGCGCCTTGCCCAGCAGGTGGCTCGTGCGCCGGGTGATCACCTCCTCGCGGAACGCGATGAACGCGGCGATGATCTCGCGCAAGGTCAAGAGCTCAGGCCGGCCGCCGTTCAGCGCCAGCATATTGACGCCAAAGCTCGTCTGCAGCGCCGTGTGGCGGTAGAGCTGGTTGAGGACGATGTCGGGCTCGGCATCGCGCTTCAATTCGACGACGACGCGCAGGCCCTCGCGGTCGCTCTCGTCGCGCAGGTCGGAGATGCCGTCGATCAATTTCTCGCGGACCGTCTCGGCGATGCGCTCGACCAGCTTCGCCTTGTTGACCTGATACGGCAGCTCGGTAAAGACGATCGCTTCGCGATCCTTGCGGATCTCCTCGACATGGGACTTCGCACGGGTGACCACGGCGCCGCGCCCGGTGCGGTAGGCGGCATGCGTTCCGGCGCGGCCCATGATGATCCCGCCGGTCGGGAAATCGGGCGCCGGGACGTATTGCATCAGCTCGTCGATCGTAATCGCCGGGTTGTCGAGATAGGCGCAACAGGCGTCGATGACCTCGCCGAGATTATGCGGCGGGATGTTGGTCGCCATGCCGACCGCAATGCCGCTGCCGCCATTGACCAGGATGTTCGGGAAGCCGGCCGGCAGGACCTTGGGCTCCTGCTCGGTTTCGTCGTAATTGGGCTGGAACTGGACGGTGTCCTTGTCAAGATCGTCGAGCAGGGTGTCGGCGACGCGGGCGAGCCGCGCTTCGGTGTACCGGTAGGCCGCCGCCGCATCGCCGTCCATCGAGCCGAAATTGCCCTGGCCGTCGATCAGCGGCAGGCGCATCGCAAAATCCTGCGCCATCCGCACCATCGCGTCGTAGATCGCCGTCTCGCCGTGCGGGTGGTATTTGCCGATCACGTCGCCGACGATGCGCGCCGATTTGCGGTAGCCGCGGTTCCACTCGTTGCCGTTGACCTTCATCGAATAAAGGATGCGGCGGTGGACCGGTTTGAGCCCGTCGCGGACATCGGGGAGCGCGCGCGCCACGATCACGCTCATCGCGTAATCGAGGTAGGAGCGCTTCATCTCCTCTTCGATCGTGACCGGGGTGATGTCGGGGGCGGAGGGTGGTGCGGAGGTGACGGCCAAGAGTGCTCTGTGTGGCGGCTGGGACGAAACAGCGGCCGCGCCCGACGGCGCAGCCGCTGCGGTTTA
>VAZT01000001.1 GCA_005884825.1 Alphaproteobacteria bacterium | reverse complement strand
TGCGCCGTGGCGGTGGTGTCGATGAGCAAGCAGGAGTTCAGCCGGCTTGAGGTGCTGCTGCGGGTTCAGTCGGGTCGTCTGCGGGTTACTGACGCCTGTGTACTGATCGGCTTACAGCGGCGTCAGGTGTTTCGTCTGCTGCGCGGCCTCAAACAGGACGGTGCCACGAGCCTTCTTTCCAAGCGCCGCGGCAAACCCAGCAACCACCGGCTGCCTGCTGAGGTTCGCACCCTAGCGCTGTCGATCGTGCGGGAGCGGTATCCCGACTTTGGCCCGACCCTGGCGGCGGAGAAGCTGGCAGAGCATCACAGTTGCTCGGTATCGCGGGAGACCTTGCGCGGTTGGATGATCGCCGATGGGCTGTGGCAGGACCGTCGGCATCGTCTCCCCGCGCCGCATCAGCCGCGCCGGCGGCGCGATTGTCTGGGCGAACTGGTGCAGATCGACGGCTCGGAGCACGCCTGGTTCGAGGATCGCGGTCCGCCGTGCACGCTGTTGGCTTTCGTGGATGACGCGACGAGCCGGTTGATGCAGCTGCGGTTCGCCGCCTCGGAATCGGCGTTTGATTACTTCCGCACGACCCGCGCCTATCTGGAGGAACACGGCAAGCCGGTGGCGTTGTATAGCGACAAGCACGGCATCTTCCGGGTGAACAGCAAGGAGGCTGTCGGCGGCGACGGGGTGACGCAGTTCGGTCGCGCGCTGTTGGCGCTGAACATCGACATCATCTGTGCCAACAGCCCGCAGGCGAAGGGACGCATCGAACGCGCGTTTGGCACGTTGCAGGACCGGATGGTCAAGAGCCTGCCCCCGCGAAGGCGGGGGAGCTGCGGCTGGCGGGGATATCGTCGATTGCCGCGGCCAACGCATGGCTGGCTGGGTTCATCGCCATCTACAACACGCGCTTCGGCCGTGAGCCGGCCAATCCCAAGAACCTGCATCGGCCGCTGGCACAAGCCGATAATCTGGACGAGATCCTGGCTTGGCGGGAGGAGCGCACGGTCACGCGCAACCTGACCCTGCACTACGACCGGATGATGCTGATCCTGGACCCGACGCCGCTGACCCGTGGCTTGGTGCGCCAGAAGGTGGCGGTGGTGAACTACCCGGACGGCCGGTTCGCGGTTCAGTTCAACGGAGCAGCGCTCGGTTTCAAGGTGTTCGACAAGATCCAGACAGTGCCGCCCGGCGCGATCGTCGACAACAAGCGGCTGTCGGCCGTATTGGAGCAGATCAAGGTACAACAGGCCGCCTATCCAGCGCGCCAGCAGCGCGGGCACGGTGCGCGGCAGCGACCGCCGAACAACCTCGAGGCGCCGGGTCTGCCATCAAAGGGTCGGGCGCCACGCCATGGTGCGATCGCGGCGCCGGCCGATCGCCCCCAAGCCGGCCACCATCGCGCCGTGGCGTAGGGTGGGTTTTTAAGGGATCGGGAGATCTACTACGATGCTCGAAGAGATGATGGCTTGGCAACCGCCAAGTGGCGGGAGCCGACCCGTTCCGATCGGCTCCCGGTCCATCGCAGTGAGTCTCCAACCGGCTATTCCTCGGCGGGTTGCTCCCCAGCAGAGCCCGCTTCCGCTTCACCGGTCACCGACATCGTAGCTCAATCCCGATCCAGCGCGGCAATCAAATGCGCTGCTCAACTCCCCCGAGAAGATGCAGCCCAAGTCGCGCTCCTCGTGCCCGTCGGGAACGCGAGTGTCATCTCTACTTTGCACGCCGAGTGACATTTCTATCTTGCGCCGACATCTTGATCGGGGGGCCGCCGCCGATAACAAGCGGCTGGGGCCAGTACTGGCGATGATCCGCGATCAACAGCTCCGTCGCGGGCCGCAGCGTCGCAGTGAGCCGCGCCGGCGCGATCAGCGCGATGCTCGCCTCTTCAAAGTCGGCTGAGCTGCTCTACGAGCCGGGCGAGCTGGCGCTCGCCCGGTAGACAAGTGGTGCAGTTGCGAGCTCCGCTCAATCGGGCGCCGGTCGGGCGCTGCGCTACGCCGGGGCTCCGCGCCCGCCCGCCGCCCGACCCCAACCACGGTGACATTTCTAAATGGCAGAGACGGTGACATCTCTATTCGGTGGACACATTTACTATGCGCAAAACTATGTCCCGGCCGCTTATTTACGGGAAGTCTTACCCTCGTTGCCAACAGACGCCGCCCCAATCAGATCAGTGAGCGATACGCGCATGAGACCTCTCGATCGTCTGCTCGAAATCATGGTGCGGTTGCGCGACCCGGAGCGCGGTTGCCCGTGGGATCGCGAGCAGAATTTCTCGACGATCGCTCCGTACACGATCGAGGAGGCCTATGAGGTAGCCGACGCGATCGCTCGCGACGACATGGCCGCGCTAAAGGACGAGCTCGGCGATCTTCTGTTTCAGGTTGTCTTCCACGCGCGGATGGCTGAGGAACAAGGTTTCTTCGGCTTCGAAGATGTTGCCGCGGCGATCGCGGATAAGATGGAGCGGCGCCATCCGCATGTCTTTGGCGACATGCAAATCAATTCGGCAGCGGCGCAAGACAGGGCCTGGGAGGAACACAAAGCTGCCGAGCGTCGGGATCGCGCCCAAGCCAACGGCGCGGGGGAAAGCGTCCTCGATGGAGTAGCATTGGCGTTGCCCGCTCTGCTGCGAGCCGACAAGATACAGAAGCGCGCGGCGCGGATAGGCTTCGATTGGCCCGGTGCGCGGCCGGTGTTCGACAAGCTCAAAGAAGAGATCGCCGAACTTGAGACCGAGCTCCAACAGCCGGCCGAGCACCGCGCCTTGGAAGACGAGATCGGCGACATTTTTTTTGCCGCCGCCAACCTCGCCCGGAAGCTCGACATCGACCCAGAGGCGGCACTTCGGCGCGCCACCGCCAAATTCGAGCGCCGCTTCCGGCGCGTCGAGAGCCTCGCCGCCGAGCGCGCGGTGGGCACCGATCTCGACGCGCTCGAAGCGCTGTGGCAACAGGTCAAGCGCGAAGAGCACGAGTAGGCAGTCAATGCCCTTTCAAGGTGAAAGCGGGATGCGTTTTCCGGTGTCGGTGAAGGGTGTCCTCCTGGAGGGGGACCGCGTCGTGCTTCTGATGAATGAAAGAGACGAGTGGGAATTGCCCGGTGGCCGGCTGGAGCGCGGCGAAAATCCGGTAGCCTGCCTCGAGCGCGAATTTGCCGAGGAACTCGGCGCCGAAATTGCCGCGGATAGGATCCTCGATTGCTGGCTATATCAGGTGCTGCCGGGAAAAGAGGTTTTGATCGTGACTTACGCTGTGCGCCGCGTCGACCGGCGGGAGTTCCAGATCAGCCGGGAGCACCGGAAATGCGGCCTGTTCGCGATCAACGAGTTGCCAGGTTTGGCAATGCCGGAAGGCTATCGCCGCTCGATCCGAGCTTGCGCAGCCCGCCCCGCCCCTTGTTGATGTTAGTGCAGGCGCTGTCGATGGCGGAGCCGTGCAATGTCATCTTCCGGCAGTCGAGCCGAGATGTGCGCCGCCTCATTGTCGTCGCGCCGGCCCAGCACCTCGCCGCGTTGGTATATCCACGCCAAGGTCTTGCCGTCGGTCAGCGGGATGTCGAGCCGCACGACGCGGGTGTCGCTCTCGAGCCGGCGCTCGATCAATTCGAGCAACCCATCGCAGCCCTCGCCCGTCGCGGCCGATAGGGCGATGCTCTGCAAGTTGCGCAGCTTTTGCTGTTGCAGACTTTGGCGCGTTGTCGGATCGAGCAAATCGATCTTGTTCAATGCCTCGATCAGCCCCTCCTCGATCGGTTGATCGAGGCCGAGATCGACGAGCACGTTCACCACGTCGTTGCGCTGCGCCTCGCTGTCGGGGTGATGCGCATCGCGGACGTGGACGATGATATCCGCCTCGGTGACCTCTTCGAGCGTGGCGCGGAACGCGGCGACAAGATGGGTCGGGAGATCCGAGATGAAGCCGACCGTGTCGGACAGGATGACTTGCCGCCCCGACGGCAACCCGAGACGCCGCATCGTCGGATCGAGGGTCGCGAACAGCATGTCCCCGGCAGTGACCGACGCGCTGGTCAACCGATTGAACAGCGTCGATTTCCCGGCATTCGTATAGCCGACCAGTGCGACAACGGGATATGGCACGCGGCGGCGGGCTTCGCGATGCAAAGTCCGCGTCCGTCTGGTCGCGTCGAGATCCCGCTTCAACCTGGCAATCCGCTCGCCGATGAGCCGCCGGTCGATTTCGAGCTGGCTCTCGCCTGGGCCGCCGAGGAAGCCAAACCCGCCGCGCTGGCGCTCGAGGTGTGTCCAGGAGCGCACCAGGCGCGACCGTTGGTAGGTCAGCGCCGCCAGCTCGACCTGCAATCGGCCCTCATGGGTGCGGGCCCGCTCGCCGAAAATCTCGAGGATCAGGCCCGTCCGGTCAATGACCTTGGCTTGCCAGTGCCGTTCCAGATTCCGCTGCTGCACCGGGCTCAACGGAGCGTCAATGACGACGAGATCGATGTCGGTTTCGCCGATCAGCTCGCCGAGGTTTTCGACAGTTCCGCTGCCCAAGAGGCTGCTCGGGCGCGGGCGTGTAATGTTGGCGACTTCGGCCCGGATTACGTCGAGACGGATTGCCTTGGCGAGACCGACCGCCTCTTCCAGCCGCGCTTCCACCGAGCGGCCCGATATATCCTTAGAGTGCCGTCCAGGTGCCGTTTTCGACACCGGATGTACGACGAGAGCGCGACCCGTCGAGCCCGTCTGGACGATCGCTGGAGTATCCGCTTGGTTCAGGATTCGCCCATTTCCTTTGGTTCGAAAAGCTGGATCGGCTGCCCCGGCATCACCGTCGAAATCGCGTGCTTATACACCAGTTGTGAATGGGCGTCCCGGCGCAGCAAAACACAGAAATTATCGAACCAAGTAATAATCCCTTGAAGCTTGACGCCATTAACGAGAAAAATGGTCACGGGTGTCTTGTTTTTCCGGACGTGGTTCAAGAAAACGTCCTGAACGTTTTGCGATTTTTCCGGAGTCATGGGTCTTCCCCCACTCCCTTCTTGGAACCGAGCCAGCCAGTTCAAGCCGAAGCACTCGGCCGAGACGGCCGAGTTGCTGCAATCCAGATGGGCGCGCGGCGGCGAATCACAAGCCCCGCACAAAGTGAAACAAAGACGCACCATCGGGGAAGACGAGGCGGGGCTCGCAACGGAGAAACTCCTCCTCGCGCGCTCCGTTGCCGAGTAAAACAGGAATGCAACCGCTGTTGTACGCGCACTCCATGTCTGTGCTGGTGTCGCCAACCAGCCAAACTTCCTCGCCGGGCTCGACGCCGCTCGGCTGGAGAGCGAGCGCGACCGGCGCGGGGTTGGGCTTGTCCTGCGCCGCGTCGCCTGCCCCGACGACGCTGCCGAACAGCGCGGACCAGCCGAGCTGCTCGGCCTCGCGGCGGAGCAGAGCGCCGGTCTTGTTGCTGACCACCCCTAGGAAAATACCGTCTGCGAAGAGCCCGCGGAGCAATTCACCGCAGCCCGGCAGCGGGCTCAACCGGTCGAGATGTATTGTGCGGAAGGCGTCGAGATAGATGCGCCGCGCCTCTTCCCATCGGTCGCCGAAATGGAGCGGGAAGCTCTCGCGCAGGCTGAGCCGGACGTGCTCTTTGGTCTCCCGCAGCGACCACAACGGCTTTTCCATCGCCGCCATGACAGCGTTGAGCGCGTCGTGGATTGTCGTCCAGCTGTCGACCAGCGTGTTGTCCCAATCGAACAAGATCGCCCGCGGCCGGGTGAGACCCTGCGGCGCTGCCGCCGCGACACTGACCGCGCTCACGCTGCGGCCGCGACATGAGCCAGGTAATGCTTCCGCAATCTTCGGACGTAAGCGACATGCGCCATTGATTTTTATCCCCCATGACCCCGCCCTCGCCCTTCCCCGAGAGCTGGGACGGGGGTTCAAGCCCCGACTTTCACCGGACGATCATTGCCGAAAACGCCCAAGGATTTCAACTTCCGGTGCAGGGCCGACCGCTCCATCCCTACAAACGCCGCGGTCCGCGAGATGTTGCCGCCAAATCGGGTGACTTGGGCGATAAGGTATTCCCGCTCGAACACCTCCCTCGCGTCGCGCAACGGCAACGTCATGATTTCGCTGCCCTTGTCCCATTTCACGACGGTGGGAGCGATCGCAGTGATCTCGTTCGGGAGCATGTCGGCGCGCAGCGGTTCGCGCGCGTCGCCCGGGGCCATGATCAAGAGCCAGTCGATGACGTTGCGCAGCTGCCGCACATTGCCCGGCCAAGTGTAAGCCTGTAGCGCCGCCATTGCATCCTCGCCGAATTCTCGCGGGGTGAGCCGCGCCGCTTCGGATGCCCGGGCCATAAAGTGACGCGCCAAGAGCGGGATGTCCTCGCGCCTGTCGCGCAGCGGGGTCAGGCGAATCGGCACGACGCTCAACCGGTAGAACAGATCTTCGCGGAACCGCCCGGCGTTGATCTCCGCGCCGAGTTCCCGGTTCGACGAGGCAACGACCCGGACATCGACCTCGACGCGGTTCGACCCCCCTACCCTCTCGAAAGTCTGCTCCTGCAGTGCACGCACGATTTTGCCTTGCGTCTCGAGCGGCATGTCCGCGACTTCGTCAAGGAACAAGGTGCCGCCATGCGCGCGCTCAAACGTGCCCACCTTGCGCGGTGCGCCGTCGATCCGCGTCTCGGTCCCGAACAACTCGATCTCGAGCCGTTCAGGCCGCATAGTCGCGCAGTTGACCGGAACAAAAGGCCCTTTCGAGCGCCTCGAGCGCGCATGCAGGAGACGCCCGACGACCTCCTTGCCGGAACCCGGCGGTCCGGTAATCAGAACCCGACTGCCGGTCGGCGCTACCCGCTCGATCTGTTGCCGCAGCTGGTTGGCCGCCGGCGAGGTGCCGACGAGGTCGAGGTCGCCTCCAGCGCGCAGCCGCAGCTCTTCGTTCTCGCGCCGCAACTGCGCCGCCTCGATCGCGCGCTCGACAACCAGCAGCAAACGGTCTGATTTGAAGGGCTTTTCGAGAAAATCATACGCTCCGAGCTTGATTGCCTCGACAGCCGTTTCGATTGTTCCGTGGCCGCTGATCATAACCACCGGCACCGACGGCATCTCGGCGTGCAGCTGCTTGAGGATCTCGATCCCTTCGAGCCCCCCTCCCTGCAGCCAGATATCGAGGATGACGAGCGTCGGCTGGCGCGCCTGGATCGCAGCCAAGGTTTGCACCGTGTCGGCAGCTTCCCGGGTGGCATAGCCTTCGTCCTTGAGGACGCCCGCAATCAGCATGCGGATGTCGGCTTCGTCGTCGACGATCAGAACATCATGCGCCATGGCTGATCGGGCTCAATTCCATGGGCTCATCCGCTGCATCGAGACGTTGCGCAGCGCGAATCTCCGACGCGGCAAAATGGAGACTAACGCGGGCGCCCTCCGTGTCCCCATCCTCCAGAGCCAGCTCTCCATGATGATCTTCCATGATCTTCTTGACGATGGCCAGACCCAGGCCTGTGCCCTTTGTCCGCGTCGTAACATAGGGCTCGGTCAACTGCTCGCGCCCATGCTGCGGCAACCCCTTCCCGTTGTCTTCGATAATCACGGCCGCTTGGCCGTCCTCCTCCAAAACCGACACCCGGATGCATCCTGCCGGGCTCGAGCTATCCTCCGCCCTGCGCGTTTCGATCGATTCGATCGCATTCTTGACGATATTGATCAGCGCTTGGCCAACCAAGCGCGCATCACAGTTGACCACCACCGGGCTCGCTGGGAACACCGGCTCGAATACGATCTCGGGATGGGCGGTACGCTGCAGGAATACTGCCCGGTGCACGATCTCTACCAGATTTTCGGGCTTGAGCACCGGCGTCGGCATTCTTGCAAAGGACGAGAATTCGTCGATCATCCGGCCAATATCCCCGACATGCCGAATGATCGTGTCCGTACAGATCGTAAAGGTTTCGGCGTCGGTCTTGATCTCCTTCAGATATCTGCGCCGCAATCGTTCGGCGGCCAACTGGATGGGCGTCAGCGGATTCTTGATTTCGTGAGCAATGCGGCGGGCGATGTCGGCCCAGGCCGCCTTGCGTTGGGCCGACAACAGCTCGGTGATATCGTCAAACGTGACGACAAAGCCGCTCATAACCCGGCCATTGTGCTCGGCGGCAATGCGAACGAGCAAGGTGCGGGTGCTGCTTCCGCGAATCAGCTCCACCTGCGACTGGGCCAGGCGATCTGGACGGCGTTCCGCCTCGTCGAGCAAGCCCGCCATTTCCGGCGCGACTTCGGCTAGGTCCTGTCCAATCGCTTGTTCGAGATCCGTGCCGAGCAGCGCCGATGCGGAACGATTGGGCAGATTGACCCGGCCCAGGCTGTCGAGCCCGATCACCCCGGCCGAGACACCCGTCAGCACGGTCTCGGTAAACCGCCGCCGCTCGTCGAGCTGCCGATTTGCCTCCCTAAGCTCGCGCTGCTGACTTTCGATCTGGTAAGTCATCCGGTTGAAGGCGCGGCTCAGCGAAGCCAGTTCGTCGTCCTTCTCCCCTTCCGGCACACGAGCCGCGAGATCGCCGCCGCGGACCTGCTCGGCCGCAGTGATAAGGCGGCTGATCGGACCGGCAAATTGGGCGGCAAAATGAATGCCGATGGCCACCGCCGCCACCAGGAACAGCATCGCCACCATCATGAAGATCAACGCGAAGGTAATCTGAAACCCGGAGCGTTGGCCCTCCATCTGCTCGTACAACGCGGCGGCGCGCTGGGTCTCCTCCATGTGATTTAATACCCGCGGTTCGATAAACCGCCCGACATAAAGATAGACGTCGCCGAACTGGTTGAGCCGCACCAGCGCCCGCACCCGGTCATCGCTGTCGTTGGTCATTATCGCCACGTCGCCGGTGTCGGCGAGGTGGATCGCGTCGTCGGGAACGGGCTCGAAACCCAGGGTGAACGAAAGACTGGACCGTGCCAGCATATGGCCGGCACGGTCGAACACCATCGCCTCGGTCAGTCCGCGCAGGGCCGCCTGAGCCGAGACCACCTGCTCCAGATGCTGCGGGTTGAGCGCCAGCTGCACGGAGTCGCGGTTGAGATCGTTCGCCATCGCCAAAACATCGGCACGGATCGCCTGCTGATGTTCGTGCAGATAGGCTTCAGCGACGGCCAGAGATTCGGTGATTGCGGTACGCACTCTGTCGCTGAACCAAGACTCCACGCCAAAGCTGAAGAACAAATAGGAGAAGCCGGCGACGATCATCGTCGGCAATACCGCGATAAGGCTGAACAGCACGACCAGCCGGATTTGCAGCCGCGAGCCCGCTAGGCCGCGCCGCCGCTCGGCCCAGACCTCGATCAGGCGCTTGGCGATCACCGCACCGAGCGCCAGCAGCAAGATCAGGTCGAGGTTGAGAAGCGCCAGGACGGCGCCGGGACGCGGCCCGAAAGGCGGTGCGCCGGTCAGCGCGAGGTAGGTCGCGATCCCCGAAGCGAGGGCCGGTATTGCAAGGGCGAACGCCAGCTTGCGCCCCAAACCGATACGGCCGGCCCAAATTCCCATCCGCCGCATCGGGTTCATTCAAGACCTCTACCCGAAATCTGCCGCGGACGGTTTTGATACAAACGACTCAAATTGTCTCCGGCTGATGCCTCAGTGGCGTCGCGGGATAGTGTCGATCCTCTTTTATTTTAAGCCGCGGACCACCGGGATGTCCAATTCGCGGATTTTCTTGCGCAATGTGTTGCGATTGAGGCCGAGTAGATGCGCGGCCCTGATTTGGTTCCCGCGGGTGGCCCCAAGGGTCAATAGGATCAGCGGCCGCTCCACTTCGCGCAGCACCCGATCATAGAGGCCGGCCGCCGGCAAACCGCCTTTGTGCGCCGCGAAATAGCCCTTGATGTGGCGCTCGACCGCCGCCGCGAGCCCCTCCCCGCCCGGTCCCTCCGCGGGATCACACGTCGCCTGCGCGTCGCCGAGCTCGGCTTCGATAATCCCGACCCCAATTACCTCCTGGGAATAGAGCGCCGCCAGCCGCCGAACCAAGTTCTCCAGCTCACGCACGTTGCCGGGCCAGCGATAGGTGCGCAGCCGTTCCATAGCGGCATCGTCGAGCCGCTTCAACGGCAGTCCTTCGCGTACCGCCAGACTGGCAAAGTGACGGACCAGCGCGGGTATGTCGGCGCTTCGTTCGCGGAGCGGCGGCAGGCGAATGGGCGCTACGTTCAAACGGTAAAACAAGTCCTCGCGAAATAGGCCCTGCCGGATCAGCTGCCGCAGTTCGTGATGCGTTGCGGCGATGATCCGCACCTCGGCGCGGATCGGTACGCGGCCGCCGACCGCGGTGAATTCTCCCTCCTGCAGCACCCGTAGCAGCCGGGTTTGTGCTTCGATCGGCATGTCGCCGATTTCGTCGAGAAAAAGTGTCCCGCCCTGCGCTTGCTCAAACCGTCCGATCCCGCGCGACGTCGCGCCGGTAAAAGCTCCCTTCTCATGGCCGAACAGCTCACTCTCAATCAGCTCGCGCGGGATCGCGGCCATGTTTATCGCTACAAAAGGACCGTTGCGGCGCTTGCCGTAATTGTGCAGGGCTCGGGCGACCAGCTCTTTACCGGTGCCGCTTTCGCCCATGATCATGACCGTGAGGTCGGTCCCCATCAGCCGAGCGAGAACGCGATAGATCTCCTGCATCGCCGACGATCGGCCGATCAAGGGCAGCTGGTCTTCGGTTTCTTCGTCGGCATAGGGCGCAAGGGCGTCGTTCGGAGCGCTCAAGGCCCGCTCGACGACGCTGACCAGCTCACGCAGATCGAAAGGCTTGGGGAGATATTCGAACGCGCCCCGCTCCGTCGCCTTGACGGCGGTCATTAGCGTGTTCTGCGCGCTCATCACGATGATGCGCAGTTCCGGGCGAATTTTCTTGATGCGGGGGATCAGATCGAGGCCGTTCTCATCCGGCATGATGACGTCGGTAATGACGAGGTCGCCCTCGCCGTCGGCAACCCATCGCCACAAGGTCGCGGCATTGCCGGTCATCCGCACATCATGGCCGAGCCGGATCAGCGCCTGATTGAGCACCATCCGGATCGCGCGATCATCATCTGCTACCAGGATTGTCGACGCCATCACGAAGCACCGTCTTGCGCGACCACGGGCAGAAACACCCGGAACACGGTTCGCCGGGGCTGGCTGTCGAATTCGATCACGCCGCCGTGGTCGCCGATTACCTTGGCGACCAGTGCAAGACCGAGGCCAGTGCCGTTCCGTTTCGTCGTGACGAACGGTTCGAAGAGATGAGGCCGCAGGTCGTCCGGGATGCCGCTGCCATTGTCGGTCACCGACACCATCAGCGGCAAATGCTGCCGGCCCTCGCCGCCCGGACGCGTGAGGCGCAGACCGTGCCGATAAGCCGTCGAAAGAATTATTTCCCCGTCTATGTTCGGCACCGCCTCCGCTGCATTCTTGACGAGGTTTAGAAAGACCTGAACGAGTTGGTCGCGATCCCCGTGAACCGATGGCAGCGAGGGATCGTATTCTTCCACGAGCCGGACGTGACGGGCGAAACCGGATTGCGCGGCCTTGCGCACGCGCTCGAGCACCTCGTGAATATTGACCACTTCGCGTTCGATCGGCCGGTAGTCGGAGAACGCTTCCATTCGATCGACGAGAGCGACAATGCGGTCGGTTTCGTCGCAGACGAGCGCTCGTGCAGGGTGAGCGCGAGCATGTCCGCACCCTCGCCCGTCAGCGCTCCCTGAATGGTGACCAGGCGGCCCGGGAACCGTGGGCCCTCGAGAAGAATGTCGTACTCGGAAATCGTGTTGCCGATCCGCCACACCGAGTCGACGAGCGCCAGCAGCGGGCTATGCGGCGCCACGAGATCGGCGAGCGCGCTACCGCACAGCGCGGCCGCACCGGACCCGAAAAACTGCTCGGCGGCCGGGTTGACGAAGCGGATGCCTCCCGCCTGATCGACGACGATCACGGGAAGAGCCAGAGCTGCCAGGATCACCGCCGCGTCGGGTTGCGATACCCCGAGAAGACGGCGTTTCGGATTAGGGCTGCCGCGGAGCCGAAACGGCGTCTTGATCATGCTGTCTCGCGGGCCAGCAGCGGCTCGTAAAAGGATCGAATCAGGTTCCGAACGCGCGCGACGTCGATGGTCTCGTTGACCGCCGCACGAAACTCCGCCGACCCGGGGAGGCCTTTCGAATACCAGGCGACGTGCTTGCGCGCGATCCGCGAGCCTACTTCCGTCCCGTAATGCAGAAGCATTTCCTCGTAATGGCCAAGCACGATTTCGAGCTGGGCCGCAAGCGGCGGGTCCGGAACCCGCCGCCGGGCTTTCAGCCATTCGATAACCTGGCGAACGAACCACGGCCGTCCGTAGCAGCCGCGGCCGATCATCAGACCGTCGGCGCCGGATTCCTGCAATGCCCGGTTGGCGTCGTCGCAGGTCGTAATGTCGCCGTTGGCGACGACCGGGATCGTCACCGCTTCTTTGACTTGGCGGATAAAACTCCAGTCGGCGGAGCCAGCATAAAGCTGGCAACGAGTACGGCCGTGCACGCTGATCATGCGGATGCCGCAGCCCTCGGCGATGCGGGCGAGCCGCGGCGCGTTGCGGTTTTGCTCGTCCCATCCGGTGCGCATCTTCAGAGTGACCGGGAGGTCGACCGCCTTCACCGTTGCTTCGAGGATGCGCGCGGCATGGGCCTCGTCGCGCATCAGCGCGGAGCCTGCGTGCCCGTTGACCACCTTTTTCACCGGGCAGCCGAAATTTATGTCGATGATCCGCGCCCCGCGGTCGGCGTTGAGCTTTGCCGCCTCGGCCATGACGCGCGGCTCGCACCCGGCGAGCTGCACGGCCATCGGCTGCTCGTCGGCGCAGCTCTTGGCCATGGTCATTGACTGACGGGTCTCGCGGATCACCGCTTCGCTGGCGATCATCTCGGACACGACGAGCCCGGCGCCGAGCCGCTTCACAAGCTTGCGGAACGGCAGATCGCTGACCCCGGACATCGGAGCGAGGATGACCGGGTCATCGAGGGTTACAGCACCGATCGAGATGCCCATAGAATACGCAATTGCACCGTTTGCCTACTGATTAGGCAGAATGTTACCTTCTTTTATATTGCGGCGCAACATCAATGCCTAGGAGCAAATCGCCGCCCAATAGCAAATAGTCCGCCCATGGGATAAGCTTAGCCATGTTTCCGGTTTATGCGCTCGTCGTTGCAGCGGGCCAGGGGAGCCGATTTGGCGCCCCACTTCCCAAACAATACCTACCGCTCGGGGGCGCCAATATCTTGCGCCATGCTGTCGCTGCGCTCGCGGAGCACCCGAGCGTCGCGAATGTCTTGGTCGCGATCAGGCCCGAGGACCGAGCGCTGTTCGACGGGAGCGTCTCCGGCTTAACTGTGATGCCGCCGATAACGGGCGGCGCGACGCGGCAAGATTCCGTTCGCCTCGGGCTCGAAGCACTGGCGGCCTTCCGCCCGCACCGCGTGCTCATCCATGATGGGGCACGGCCGTTTCCGGATCGGCAGCTCGTCGATCGGGTCCTCGACGGTCTGGACAACGAGGTTGCGGCAATCCCTTGCCTGCCCTTGCGCGACACGATCAAGCGCAGCGAGGGCGGGACAATCCGAGAGACGATCGACCGTTCCGCGCTGTGGCGCGCCCAGACCCCGCAGGGCTTTCACTTCGATGCTATCCTCGCCGCCCACCGCGCCGCGATCGGCCGCGAACTGACCGACGACGCCGCAGTGGCCGAGGCCGCGGGTCTGGCCCCGCTGATCGTCGAGGGCAGCGAAGACAATCTGAAGGTTACGACTGCGGAGGACCTTGCCGCGGCCGAGCGCCTGCTCGCCGCCCGGCAGGGCGATGTCCGTGTCGGTCAGGGCTTCGACGTGCACCCCTTCGCGCCGGGCGATCATCTATGGGTATGCGGCGTCAGAATCCCACACGGCATGAGCCTTGCCGGCCATTCCGACGCCGATGTCGGGTTGCATGCGCTGACCGACGCGGTGCTCGGCGCGATCGGCGCCGGCGACATCGGCATGCATTTCCCGCCGAGCGACCCGCGTTGGCGGGGCGCCGCGTCCGACCAGTTCCTGACCCGCGCCGCCGATCTCGTGCGCACACGAGGCGGCGCCGTTGCCGCGGTCGACGTCACGATCATCTGCGAGCGGCCCAAAATCGCACCCTATCGCGCGGCAATGGTCGAGCGCATCGCCGGCATCCTGGGCATCACGCCCGATCGCGTCAGCGTCAAGGCGACAACGACCGAGAAGCTCGGCTTTACCGGCCGCGCCGAAGGCATGGCCGCGCAAGCGGTCGCCACCGTGCGTCTGCCGCTCTGAAGAGCCCGCCTCGCCCGCTCGGCCTGCCCTTTTGGCACCCGGCGCTGATGCTCGGGAGTTGGTTCGGCGCCGGGTTGCTGCCGGTCATGCCGGGAACCTGGGGCTCACTTGCCGCCCTGCCCTGCGCCTGGACAATCCGCAGCCTCTGCGGCGCCGCCGGGCTGGCGATCGCTGCCGCAATCGCCATTGCTGTCGGTTGTTGGGCCGCAGGGACGATCGCCAAAACGAGCGGCGTAAAAGACCACGGCGCGATCGTAATCGACGAGGTCGCGGCGCAGTGGCTGGTGCTGCTTCCTGCGCCCCTCGAGCCCCTATCCTATGCTGCCGCCTTCCTGCTCTTCCGGATCTTCGACATCTGGAAGCCGTGGCCCGTGGAATTGGCCGACCGCCGGCTCGATGGCGGGCTCGGCATCATGCTCGACGATCTGCTGGCCGCGGCCTACGCTGTTCTGGTGTTTGTGGCCCTGTTGGCGATAGCTGGAGCATGCGGTGTTCGAAGCTGAAACCCTGACCCTCGCGCAATCGGTGCTCGACGCCTGCCGTGCCCGCAATTGGCGGCTGGCGACTGCGGAATCCTGCACCGGCGGGCTGGTCGTCGCGGCCTTGACCGCGATTGCAGGTTCGTCCGACGTTATAGAACGGGGGTTCGTGACTTACTCGAACGAGGCGAAGTCGGAGCTGCTGGGGGTTCCTCTCGAGACGATCACTGCGCATGGCGCCGTCAGCGCCGAGACTACCGCGGCGATGGCGCAGGGCGCACTCGCCCGCGCCCCGATCGATTTGGCGGTCTCGGTCACCGGCATCGCCGGCCCCGGCGGCGCCACCTCGACAAAGCCCGTGGGCCTCGTGCTGGTCGGCTTGGCGCGGCGAGACGGCGAATGCCGCACCGAACGCCGCGTCTTCCCCGGCGACCGCCATGCAGTGCGGCAAGCCGCATTAGAGCTTGCGCTCAGACTGCTCGATGCAGAGGCGCGCCGGTGAGATCAGTCCACCCTGCTCCACGACGAAATCACGGACGCGGTCGACGCCGTCCCCAGTCTTCAGATTGGTGAATACGAAGGGGCGATCGCCACGCATCCGCTTGGCGTCTCGGTCCATGATTTCGAGGCTGGCGCCGACCAGCGGCGCAAGATCGATCTTGTTGATGACGAGGAGGTCGGAGCGGGTAATGCCGGGTCCGCCTTTGCGCGGGATCTTGTCGCCGGCGGCGACGTCGATGACGTAGATCGTCAGGTCGGCAAGCTCAGGGGAGAAGGTTGCGGCGAGGTTGTCGCCACCCGACTCGATAAGTATCAGATCGAGATCCGGAAAAAGGCGATGCATCTCGGCTACCGCGGCGAGGTTGATCGAGGCATCCTCGCGAATTGCGGTGTGTGGACAGCCGCCGGTTTCGACGCCGCGGATCCGCTCAGGCGGCAACGCGCCGCTGCGGGTCAGGAATTCGGCATCCTCGCGGGTGTAGATGTCGTTGGTGATCGCCGCGATCTCGTAACGGCCGCGCATCCCTTTGCATAGCCAATCCATCAGCGCGGTCTTACCCGAGCCGACCGGACCGCCGATGCCGACGCGCAACGGATTGCTCATGAACGAAAGAGCCTCGTGTACTGGGTTTCATGAGCCATCGAGGCGAGCTCGACGGCAAAGGTGGCACTGCCGAATGCCTCCGGCTCGCGGCTCAATGCGCGGACGACTGCGGCGCCAATCACGGGTTCCAGCGCCGCCAGGATGCGCTGGCCGTCGGTTTGCCCGATAATTCCCAGCCGCAAGCCGGCAGAGGTCAGATTGGCCGCCAGTGCCTGCAGAAAGCCGAGCAGCGCGCATTCGACAGGAATGCCGACCCGCGCTGTCGCTGCGCCAAGAACGGCGGCATAACAGACTGGGCTACCGTCGAGTGTGTTGGCCCAGCGGTCGACGAACGGTTCGAACCATGCCGCGCGGCAGGTATCGAGAAACGCTGCGCCCTGGGCCGTCGTCTCGACCGCCATCTCGGTTGTCGCTCGAAATGCGAGGCCGCGGCGATTGGCAATCGTCAGCGCCCCGATGTCGCCTGCCCTAGCCGCGCGATACGCATCGCGAAGAATGTCGGCGTCGATGCGCCCGCTCCCCGCATCCACCACTGCACCGATCCAGCGCTGCAGCGAAGCGCGGTCGCGTACCGTGCCGCTCGCCGCTACGGCTTCAAGACCATGCGAATAACTGAAGGCTCCAGTTGGAAATCCCGGCGACAGCCAGGTGAGCAGCCGGTAAAGCCCAGCGCCGCAGCTCTTCTCCGGCACTGCGGGAGAGGCGCTTGGCAGGTCATTCATGCGCATGATAGGCGCCGGCTTCGGGGTCGAACGGCGCCTCCAATTCGATGACGCGCCCACCGAGGCCGGTTACCATCTCGGCGATCACGTGGTCGGGCCGGATGCGCAGCCGTTCTCCGGCAATCTGTACCGGCAGGTGCCGGTTGCCGAGGTGCCAGGCAATCCGCAATAAATCTTTGCGACTGGCAGCGGTGATCTCGAATAGGGTTTCGGCGGCCGCACTGACGCGGAGGTAGCCGCCGCCTTCCAGTTCGAGACCGTCGCCGTCGATCAGATGGTGTGCCCGCGGCAAGTCGAGCAGGTAGGCCTGCTCCGAAGCCGCGACGAGGCGGATGCGGCGGCGGTGCCGGTCGACAAAGGTGAGTGTCACCGTGTCGAGCGCCTCCTCCTCCGGCCATGTTCCTCTTCGATGCACCGCAATCGCCCGCCGCATTAGAATTCACAATGAGGCAATGAGACAGTGAGAGGAACCGTTTTTCTGATCGCCTCCCCGTGCCATTGTGATCAACACTTCTTCAATACAGAAAGTAACGCTGGGCCATTGGCAATACGGAAGCCGGCTCACAAATCAGGTGAACGCCATCGGCGCGCACCTCGTAAGTCTCGGGGTCGACTTCGATGTGAGGCGTCGCGTCGTTCAGCACCATGCGCTTCTTGTCGATTGCGCGGATGCCGCGCGCCGGCAGCATGGTGCGCTGCAGCCCGAGCTGTTCGTGGATCCGGCGCTCGATTGCAATCGTAGGCAGGAATGTGACGCAGGAAGCCGATAATGCGCGGCCGAAGGCGCCGAACATCGGCCGGTAGTGCACCGGTTGCGGAGTCGGGATCGAGGCGTTCGGGTCGCCCATCAAGGCCGCGGCGATCGTCCCCGCTTTTAGCACTAGGTCAGGCTTCACGCCGAAAAACGCCGGCGACCACACGACGAGATCGGCGAGCTTGCCCACCTCGACCGAGCCGATGTGCTCCGCGAGGCCATGCGTCAGCGCCGGGTTGATCGTGTATTTCGCGATGTAGCGCTTCGCGCGGAAATTGTCCGACCCGTCGCTATCCTCCGGCAGCCGGCCCCGCTGCCGCTTCATCTTGTCAGCGGTCTGCCACGTGCGGATTATGACTTCACCGGCCCGGCCCATCGCCTGGCTATCGGAGGACATCATGCTAAAGGCGCCGAGGTCGTGCAGGATGTCCTCGGCGGCGATCGTCTCGCGGCGGATCCGGCTTTCGGCGAAGGCGACATCCTCGGGGATGCGCGGGTCGAGATGATGGCACACCATCAGCATGTCGAGATGCTCGTCGACGGTGTTGACCGTAAACGGGCGGGTGGGATTGGTCGACGAGGGCAGCACATTCGGCAGCCCGCACAATTTGATGATGTCGGGCGCGTGGCCGCCGCCTGCTCCTTCGGTGTGAAAGGCGTGAATGTTGCGGCCTTTGAACGCCGCGATCGTATCCTCGACAAAACCCGACTCGTTGAGCGTGTCGGTATGGATCGCGACCGCAATGTCCAATTGCTCGGCGACGCCGAGGCAGGTGTCGATTGCCGATGGGGTCGTCCCCCAATCCTCGTGAAGTTTCAATCCGCAAGCGCCGGCCTCAACCATCTCTATGAGCGCGCGTGGTTCCGAAGCATTGCCTTTGCCGAAGAAACCGAGATTGACCGGCAGCCCTTCCGCTGACTGCAGTATGCGGCCCAAATGCCAGGGGCCCGGAGTGCAGGTCGTCGCCGCGGTGCCTGCGGCGGGGCCGGTGCCGCCCCCGAGCATTGTCGTGATGCCGCTATAGAGCGCCTCCTCGACCAGTTGCGGGCAGATGAAGTGGATGTGCGAATCGATGCCGCCGGCGGTGACGATACGGCCCTCTCCGGCGATCGCTTCTGTCCCTGGGCCGATCACGATGTCCACGCCGGGCTGGATATCGGGGTTGCCGGCTTTGCCGATCCCGCTGATGCGACCGTCGCGGATGCCGATATCGGCCTTGACGATACCCCAGTAATCGAGGATCACGGTATTGGTAATGACGGTGTCGACGGCGCCGTCGGCGCGGGTCGCCTGCCCCTGCCCCATGCCGTCACGGATCACCTTGCCGCCGCCGAATTTGACCTCCTCGCCATAGATCGTGCGGTCGCTCTCGATCTCGATTAACAGTTCGGTGTCCGCGAGGCGCAGCCGATCGCCGGATGTCGGCCCGAACATCGCGGCATAGGCCTCGCGCGGGATCGTCGCCGGCATTGCCCCTATTCCAGCTTGCCGTTGATCCTGGCGTTGAAGCCGACGACCCGGCGCGCGCCGGCATAAGCAACCAGCCTCACCTCGCGGCTCTGTCCGGGCTCGAAGCGCGTCGCCGTCCCGGCGGGAATGTCGAGCCGGAAGCCGCGCGCCCGCTCGCGATCGAAGGCAAGCGCCGCGTTGGTCTCGTAGAAATGGTAATGCGAGCCGACCTGGATCGGGCGGTCCCCGGTGTTGGCGACCATCAAGGTAAAGCTCGGGCGGCCGGCGTTGATCTCGATTTCGCCCGACGCAGGAAACAGCTCTCCGGGAACCATCGCCCCCTCAAGAAAATTGCACAATGAGGCCGTGAGACGGTGAGGCGAGACACAGGATCAGCGCGTTTTGTCCAACATTGATCTCACTGCCTCGCTGTCTCATTGTGAAATTCGCCTTACCGGATCGGCTCATGCACCGTGACCAGCTTGGTGCCGTCCGGGAAGGTCGCCTCGACCTGGATTTCGTGGATCATCTCGGGCACTCCCTCCATGACCTGATCGCGCGCGATGACGGCGGCGCCGTCGCGCATCAATTCGGCGACGGTCTTGCCGTCGCGCGCGCCTTCCAAAACATAATCGGTGATCAGTGCCACGGCTTCGGGGTAGTTGAGCTTTACGCCGCGTTTGAGCCGCCGCTCGGCAACCATTGCAGCGACCGAAACGAGCAGCTTGTCCTTCTCGCGCGGGGTCAAGTTCATTGGCGGCCTTGCAGCATTAAACGTGCCAAACCCACGGCAGGCGATCCGGCAACCCCAGCGCGGCCGATCGGAAACGGCAAGCAAGATCGGCATAGGCGCGCCGCAATACGGCCGCATCCGCAGCGAGCCATCGGGTGATGACGAGACCGGAAACCGCCGTCGCTCCGGCGCTTAGTCCCGTTGCCGCGCAGGCCGATTGTACGACACGGGCACCATCCAGGAGGCTGCGCAAGTCTCCGGCGGGCGACGACAAGATCATTGTCGCAAAGGCCGCTGCGCCGTCGAAACAGGCGGGATCATCGATGATCCGCCCGACATCGTCCTCGAGGTGCAATGCGTCTCCCCAGACGAGCTCGCCGTCGCAGTGCACCTCCCAGACCTCGCGCAGGAAGCCGCTGGCAAAGCGCTCTCCCCGAGCACGCCGGCCAAACACCACGATATCGCCGCCCAAGAACGCAGAGCCCGGCGCGAGATCGATGATCGTTTCCCGCCGCAGGCGGGCGCCGTCGAACAGGATCGTCTCGGGCGGCAGGAATTCGAGAGCGGCGCCGGCCCCGATCGATAGGGTCTGCTTGATTGTCGTCGTGCGGCCGGTTGACCGGTAGACCTTCTCCGCCGCGGACGCGGTGACATGCGCCGCCGCTCCCGGGGCGAGCTCGACGTGGATATCAAGCCGGTCCCCGGCCACGAGCCCGCCTGAGGTCGTGACAATGACCGCGACCGGCGGGTCGCCTGCGGCAGGCGTCGGGAACAACACGCGCAACGGATCGCGTTGATAGAGCTGGGCAAGATGGGTGATGCCGTCGCGCCGGGCAAAGCGGATGTCGGCGGCGCCTTCGGTCAATAGCCGAGGGCCAACCCGTCCTTGCGCGGATCGGAACCGCCGATCAGCACTCCGCGGTCATGGTCGATCCAGATCGCCTGGCACCCCCCGAGCGGCACCTCCAGCCTCAGGATCTCGTGCCCGCGATGCGCAAGCTCCGCAATAACCAGCTCGGGATTGGCGCGCTCGACCTGCAGCATGCCATCGAACGGCAGGATGCGCGGCTGCTCGGCCGCCTGCTGCGGGTCCATGCCGCGGTCGAGCAGCCGGTGAATGAAATGCGCATGACCCACCGCCTGATAGTGTCCGCCCATGACCCCGAAGGGCATCGCCGCGCGGCCTTCCTTGACTAACATCCCCGGGATGATCGTGTGGAGCGGCCGCTTGCGAGGTGCGATCGCGTTGGGGTGGCCCGGGATTGTGCGGAACCCGCTGCCGCGGTTGTGCAGCAGGACACCGCATTGCGGCGCCAGGATGCCGGTGCCGAAGGACGAGAACAGCGAGTTGATGAAAGAGCAGGCGTTGCCGTCGCGGTCGACGGTGCAAAGGTAGACCGTGTCCTTGTGCTCGATCTCCGCCCAGCGCGGCCCAGGCATTGCGCGATCGAGCCGAATCGTCCGGCGCACACGCTCGGCGCGCGCCTCTGACAAGAAGTCCGCGACGTCTACCGGCACGAACTCGGGATCGCAGATAAAATTGTCGCGCACCCAGTAGGCCGCTTTGCTGGCCTCGGCCACAAGATGCAATCGGTCGGCCTCGCTGAACGCATCGCCGTCGAGCGCATAGCCGGCGAGCGTCCGCAGGATCATCAGCGCCGCCATTCCCTGCCCATTCGGTGGGCATTCATAGACCTCGTAGCCGCGATAAGCGGCGCTGATCGGCTCGACCCAGTTCGAGTGCTGGGCGAAGTCCTCTTCTTCGTGCAGACCGCCAAGCGATTTCAGCCGGGCAACGATCTCGCGCATGACCGCGCCATCGTAAAAGGCTTCGCGTCCCTCCCGCCCGATTCGGCGCAGCGTGGCGGCGAGCGGCGCGTTGCGCATTTTGTCCCCGGGCTTGGGCGGTCTGCCTCCCGGCAGGAAAAGCGCGGCTGTAACGGGATCGCGCAATTTCTCCTGAGCGCGGTGCCAGTCGGCCGCGACACGCGGCGTCACCACATAACCTTCCTCCGCCGTGCGCGCAGCCGGCTCGAGCAGTTCGGCCAGAGGTCGGGTGCCGTGCTCGCGGTTGAAGGTGCACCAGGCATCGATCGCGCCGGGGATCGTCACCGCATGCGGCGTCTGCACGCCGATCTCGCCGATGCCGCGCTCGACATACCAATCGACCTTGGCCTTGGCAGGAGCGCGCCCGGAACCATTGAGCGCTACCGGCAATCCGCCCTGCCGCGAATAGAGAATGAAACAATCGCCGCCGATCCCGGTGCTCTGCGGCTCGACGACGCACTGCATGGCGACCGCCGCAATCGCGGCATCGGCCGCATTGCCGCCCGAACGCAACACGTCGAAGGCAGCCAAAGTCGCCGTCGGGTGCGAGGTCGCGGCCATGCCGTTCGCCGCCATCGCCGCCGATCGCCCCGGAACATTGAAGTCACGCATAATCGAGCCATGTGCCGAAATGTTGCGGTCGCTCCATCGGCACATCGCTCGCCGGCGGTCATCCCGCTTGTCCGGGACTAATGCCGCGTCCTAACCTGCCGGTCAACTCGTCAGCCGAGAAATGCATAAATTATGGACGGAAGCCTGACACCGTTGCAGTTCCCGGTTGCGGAGCCTCCTCCGCCGGGCAAGACGCTGGCGATCGCTCCCGGCGTGCACTGGTTGCGCATGCCCCTCCCCTTCGCGCTCGACCACATCAATTTGTGGCTGCTCGAAGACGGCGGGGGCTGGACAATCGTCGACACCGGCTACGCGATGACGGAAACCAAGGAGCTGTGGGAACGGATCTTTGCCGAGCGGCTCGCAGGAAGGCCGGTCACTCGGGTCATCGTGACGCACTACCACCCGGACCACATCGGGCTCGCCGATTGGCTGACCCGGCGTTGGCAGACACTCTTGTGGATCACCGAGAAGGAATGGCTGTCCGCGCGAGTGATGAGTCATGGAGCCGAGGATTTTGCCCCGCTGCGGCGTGGTTTCGCTCTTCGCGCGGGTCTCGACGACACGGCAGCCGAGCTTTTCAGCGAACGAGAGAACAGCTACCGCCGCGGGGTCCCATCGGTGCCGGCGAGTTTTCGGCGGCTTGCCGACGGGATGGCGATCGAGATCGGCGGACGTGAGTGGCGCGTCATCATCGGCGAAGGCCATGCGCCGGAGCTTGCATGCCTATACTGCACTGAGACCGGTGTGCTGATCTCGGGCGACCAGGTATTGCCGAGGATCTCGCCCAACATCAGCGTCCAAGCGCACGAGCCCGACGGCGATCCCCTCGCCCGCTACCTCGCGTCATTGGCCAAATTGCGCAATGCAGTACCGCCCGAGACGCTTACCCTGCCCTCGCACAACCTCCCGTTCTTCGGGCTGCACACTCGGCTCGAGAGCCTTGCCGCGCATCACCGGGCGCGCTGCGATGAGGTGATTGCCGCTTGTGAGATCCCGAAGAGCGCGATGGACATGGTTGCGGTCCTCTTCCGGCGCGCCCTCGACCGGCATCAGATGGGGTTTGCTCTTGGAGAGGCGCTCGCTCATTTGAATTTCCTGATGCACCGGCGCGCCCTTCATCGCATCCTCGACAAAGACGGCGTCAATCGCTTTATTCGGCGGAGCGGGTAAAGGGCCGGCTCGAATCGAGCGGCAGAACTAACGGGCTTAGGGAGGCAGCAATGATCAAACCAGGACATCGCCGGGTGGCGGCGGCGGCAATCTTCGCCGCTTGCGTTGTTGCGGCCGGTGCCGCCAGATCGGCCGAGCCGATAACAATCGGTTTCGGCATGGCGCTGACCGGCGGGCTTGCCGCCGCCGGCAAGACGGCGCTGCTCGCGATGCAGATCTGGCAGGACGACGTCAACGCGAAGGGCGGGCTTCTCGGCCGGCCGGTCAAGCTCGTCTATTACGACGACCAGAGCAATCCGCCGACGGTGCCCGGGATTTACACCAAGCTGCTCGATGTCGATAAAGTCGATCTGATCGTCTCCGGCTATGGCACGAACATGATCGCGCCGGCGATGCCGGTGGCGATCCAGCATGACCGCCTGTTCCTCGGCCTGTTCGGGCTCGCGGTGAACAGCGAGTTTCATTACCCGAAATATTTCTCGATGCTGCCTGCCGGCCCCGACCCCAAACACGCCTTTTCCGAGCCCTTTTTCAAGGTCGTGATGGCGAAGGAGCCCAAGCCGAAAACGCTCGCAATCGTCGCCGCCGACGCCGAATACCCGAAGAACGCCTCGGAGGGCGCGCGCGACACGGCCAAGTCGCTGGGCCTGCAGATTGTTTACGACAAGAGCTATCCGCCTTCGACAGCCGACTACTCACCGATCATTCATGCCGTGCAGGCGGTCAACCCCGAAATCGTCTTTGTCGCTTCTTACCCGCCCGATTCTGTTGGGATGGTGCGGGCGGCGACCGAGAGCGGCCTCAACACCCGGTATTTCGGCGGCGGCATGGTCGGGTTGCAATTCACCACGATAAAGCAGCAGCTCGGGCCAAAGCTGAACGGCATTCTCGATTACGACTGGTGGATCCCGGCGCCGAAAATGCAGTTTCCGGGCATCCTGGATTTCCTGAAGAACTATCAGGCAAAGGCGCCCGCCGAAGGCGTTGATCCGCTGGGCTGGTATCTGCCGCCCTTCGCTTACGCCAATCTTCAGGTTCTCGGTGAGGCGGTCGAAGGGGCCAAGACCCTCGACCAGACAAAGCTCGCCGATTACATGCGCACCCACCCGTTCACCACGATCGTCGGCGAGATCAGCTTCGGCAAGGACGGCGAATGGTCGAAACCGCGGGTCTTGGAGGTTCAGTTCCAGGACATCCAAGGCACCGATCTCGAGCAGTTCAGAGACACCACGACAGAGGCGATCCTCGAACCTGCGGAATACCGCACTGGCGAGTTGAGCGAGCCGTATACGAAAGTGAAGAAATAGCGGATTGGGGGGCGGCACGGCGACCGCGCCGCTCCCGCTTAGGGTTAGAAGCGGCATCGGACTAGCCCGAAAGAGACAGTCCGCTGAGCAGCAGCGCTCCCGAAATCGGCTCCGGCACGACATTGTTAGTGATCTAGTTCAGGATCGCCCCGGCCACGAACAGATCCGAGAGGTCGGTGGCGTTGCAGGTGTCCCGCAAACACGGGCCGACATTGAAGATTTCCTGCATCGTCAGCAGGTCGGACGAGTGCGTGTAGAGAATATTGCTGGTATAGGCGTTGCCTTTAGCGTCTGGAGAGATCACGATTTCACCGATCGTGCGGCTGGGATCGTCACCGCCCTCCGTCTCGTCCCACCAAAGGATAATGGCACCGTCGCTTGGCTGCGTAGTTGTACTGGTTGCTGCCGTTATACTGGTTGGTGCCGCTGGTGAAGGTGCCGTTGAAGCTGCTGAGCGGAACGGTGTATTCGCTTTTTCGGCAGCGGAGTGTTGTGGGTCAGGTTGACGTTGCATCTTCCTGATAGGACCGCCAAGTATGGCCGCTGAGCTGCAGGTAGTTGCTCAGGCTGTTCGGCGTCGTCTGATTGGTGCCACCTGGGGACTGAAACGGGTCATTGTCGTTGAGGACGCCGAGGTTCGAGCCGGCTTCCGCCCAGATGTAATTCGGTTCGGAGGGATGAATACCCACTCCTGCGTTCTGGTAATTGCTCGCATAAGATACTTGGGCAGCGTTGGGGTTGCCGGGGGTTACCAGGCTATTGATGTAAGGCGCCGCGGGATTGCCAAAGACCGTCGATGTCGGGCGCTGCGAAAAGATGCCAGACGGGCGCAGCTGAGGATTGTCCACCGACGAGGACCGCTGCCTGCCTAGGCGCGTTGCGGTAATCGCCATGAGAGGGACGGAGCAACACCGTCCCGATGCCGGCCGCCAACGCAGGATGCGTACCACGCAGTCGCAGCCCCGACCAAAAGGGACACGGCTGTCGCAAAGGCGAGGATCACCGCACCGCGGCGCGCTTTCCGCACGGCCGTGGTCGCCCCGGCAATCGCGTCGTCAACCCGGCGTTCGGCATCGGGCTGTGAAATACCGGTTCTGGTCGCGACGAGGCGCACCAAATAGGTTCGGTCCTCCGGCGCAACGCTCGTCGTCGCGATGGGCGAAGTGGCCGGCTGTACTTCCCTGGACGCGATCACTGCCGCGGACGCCGCCGCAATGAGGCCGGTGATCACGACGGCAATAGCCCAGGCCACGACACCGTGTGTCCCGTCGCGGAATTCAACCACATCGTTGTGCGCAGATTGGTGCCAGCGTTCCCGCAGGCGCCCCGCCAGGTAGCCGCCAAGGCCAAAGCTCGCAATTGCCGTCAGCAGCAGAAACAATCCTGAAAGCACTGCCAGCGCCGGCGAGGCATCCCTCCAGGTCGGGGACGAAGAGAGGATCGAGAGGCCGATCGCGGACCCAAACGCGATCAGGACCAGTGAAATGGCCGAGGCTACGAGTGCGCCGGCGATGACGGGGGTCCACTGCAGGAAAGACGTCGCAGTTTCGACAGCCACAATTTCGGTACGCTCTGAGACTGCCACGGGAGTAGTCCTTTCGCGGAGACGTTCAGCGAAGCCCAAAGAACGACAGAATGAACAGAATGACGACAACCAAGCCTATAAGGTAAATCAACCCGTTCATCGTCTCCTCCCAGGTTTAGCAATGCTGCGGGTGAAACGTCATGAACGGGGAAATGTTCCCCGCTTGGCCGAGCCGGGCTGATGACCTTCGGCGGCTTCGCGCGCTTACACCGCCGGGGCGCGCAACGGGCGCAAATCGGGGGCTGGCCGCAGTGCCGCCTCGGTTTTGGCCTGCAGCGCCGGAAAAGTGCTCGACCAGAACGCGGATCTCCTTGGCGCCGACGGCCAGGTCCATCGCGCCGCCGACACCGGGCGGAAAGGCGGGATCGTCGGTCGTCCAGTTCGCCAGATCGCCTTTCTCCGACACCTCGAACGCGCCAAGCAATGCCAGGTCGAGGTGACCGCCGCGGATCATCAGAAACGAGTCGGTGTGGTGCACATAGCTGCCGCCGGTGACCAACGTGATCGGCTGCTTGCCGGCGTTGATCAAATCCCAGTCGACTTCGTTGTCGCCCGGCGCCGGCCCGACGCCGAGGACGCCGTTCTCGCTGTGCAGGACGATCTCGCGATCGGCGGGAATGAAATCGGAAACCATCGTCGGGAGCCCGATCCCGAGGTTCACATAGGCGCCATCGGCGAGATCCTGCGCGGCCCGCCAGGCGATTTGGCGACGTTTCAGCGGCATCAACTTCCTCCGATTAGCTCGCCCGATTTTCCGGTGCTCGGCGAAGCCCAAACCTACGCAGGTCCGCGACACCCCGCAAGATTCCACCGGTGCAACGAACTGAACCGAACCCGCTTCTCGCTGTTAACCTGGGCATGCAATCCAGGTTAACAGGTGCGTGATGTCGATCATCGGGTGGATCATTCTGGGGCTG